>JBDTIZ010000151.1:0-3559 GCA_039936115.1 Gammaproteobacteria bacterium | reverse complement strand
TCGCTTTCCATTTCTCACGTCGGTTCTGTTGTTCGATGTTATTCATCTGATTGCTCCTCTGTTAATTGAACAAGCAGCATGCGGTAATTTTATTAAGTTAAAAAGATGTGTTTGGCCGCACGTTTACCCAGGGACTGATGTGCTTCCGATATGATGAATTGCTACGAAATTGTCTGAAAAAATCTGTTTCATTAACGAAGCTTCATGTTCAAACTGACTTGGCCAGCTTGGATCATAAGCTACAACTTCAATAATTTGATTTCTTTTATTCATATATTTTTCTAACTCTTGAGTTAATTCAGCCGTTAATGTTGTGCATGAATCCAGTTATATGCTTAAATTAAAGATCGGTTGTAGGTTAGTTTCCTTATTAATTATTTTGTCTTTTTGTATGACTGGTTTGAAGATGGCTCACGCATCACTTCAAACAATATCTGATCAGTGGTGGGGGACAACGTGGGGAACATATCTTATTATTTTAACAGTTTTATTTATCATTCTTAATTTAGCTGCGGCATATGGTCTCTTCTTTTTAAAAAAATGGAGCTTTTTAATTACTTATATTGCTATTATTGTGTCAACTTTATTCTTTTCATTTTCCTACATACCTTATCTCGATGCAGCCCTCAACAATCTATTTTCGATTAAGGTTTATGGTATGTCGTTATTTATTGTTAATCTTATCGTATTTATAGTCGTAATTTATTTGCATCGGTTATATCGACGCATAAACAAATAGAATTTTAACCATCTCTATCAGCCCATTATAAAATAATGGGCGATACAGAAAAGAAAGCATCCTAATTACTTACTGTTATCACTTTCTTCGAAGAGCCATTCAGAATACTTGCAAATCTTTTATCGCTTTGACCCGCAACTATCATATATCGTGGTTCTGCCATCAGTTTTTCAGCTTTGGACGCGCGTCTATCATCGATACTAAAAGCCATTATGTATCCGGCATTTTCTGCTTCTTGTTCTAAATAACTATCATAAATACCAAACGGCCATGCCACTAATGTCACTTTAGTTTGTAATTTATCTTCCAAGATTTTTTTGGAATTAAAAAGCTGGACGTGGACTAACTTCTGATACGCTTCCTCTGAAAGATGTTTCTTTTCTTGTTTAAAATTGGGATGCCAATAGGTATGTCCCTGGATATCAAATAACCCCGTTTTTTGTAATTCCTTCAATTGATTCCAAGTCATCGCATGTACACCATGGGAAATAGTTGAGGGATAGATAAACAAAGTCACTGGTATTTGGTATTTTTTAACTAACGGCATCATATAAGTATAAACTGACTCCCATCCATCATCCGCTGTGATCACGACTGATTTTGCTGGTAATTTTATCTCTTTTCCTTGGAGATAACTCACCAGGTCTTTAAGCGGAATCACTGTAAAACCATTATCTTTAAGCCATTTTAATTGCGATTCGAATCTAGCAGGCGTAATTGACATACTGCCAGGCACTGTCGGATTAAAATTATGGTAAGTCAAAATAGGAACCTTGGCGGAGGTTCCAGCTATGACTGAAATACTCCAGATTGATAAAAACAGGCAAATAGTTTTCATCAACAACCGAATAGAATTATGCATTTAATATATCCTCCGTGATATTTGATATGCGATAAACATCTAGTCTATCGCTTTATCACCCAAAACGACAGCGTCTTCCTTGTGCATTGATAGCTTCTTCTAGCTGTCGATTTGTACTTTCGGTTGGATTTAAATTACGTTCTATCTCTTGGTCAATGACGTGGAGTGATGCATCCAGACACTCATTGATTGATGCCGTTCGATTATACGTTTGTTCACATTCAACAACACGATCTTGTGCATTGCTTGAAATTGAGGAGGTAAGAAACATATTCGTTAGTGGTTGGCTACTAAATAAAGTTCCAAGCGAATTTTTAAGTCTAGTGCTCGCTAATTGTAATTTGAGATTACTACAATGATTTTTTAATTCTTGTAAATTCGGCAATTGATTTTTAATCGACACAAATGCTTTTTGAAGCGCAACACCCGCACCATGTCCAAAGTTCGATGCTTGATTAGCAATACGATTTAGTTCATCTTGTGCGTTATCACTTAATTGCATAGAAGTAGTTTGCAAAGAAAAATCTTCAAAAGAACAAGTTCTTGATTGCTGTAATTGATTGAGTATAGTGCATGTTGATATTCTATTTTGCATAATATTTCCCTGATTAGTGATAATGTAATTCAAATATTGCGCCGTACAACGATTGAGATTGCAATTATGTTTCTAATACTGCACGGTAACGCACTTTATTCTCTCTCACTTTTTGCAGTGCAAGATTAACATCAGACATAGGAAATGTTTCGACGACTGCTCCAATATTATTTTGTTCTGCCAGTTTCAGCATTTCTTTAATCTCATGAACGCTACCAATATTACTACCGCAAATTCCACGATTACCACCAATTAAAGAGAAAGCAGGAATTTCAAGTTTTTCTGCTGGGACACCCACTAAACACAAAAAGCATTTTGGTTTAAGCATTTTTAAAAAATGTGGCCATTCAAGTGCATTAGGTGCTGTATCAATAATTAAATCAAAATAAGAAGCCAGTTGTGTTGTTTGACTAAAATCAACACTTGAAAAAAAATGTGCTGCGCCTAACTCACGTGCTTCTTTTTCTTTGGATGCTGACGATGAAAACGCGGTAATTTCACATTCAAATGCTTTCGCGAATTGAATCGCCAAATGTCCTAGGCCACCAATACCAATAATGCCAACTCGCATCAAAGGACTGTGAATAAAACGACGTAGTGGCGAATACACTGTCGCACCACCACAGAGCAAAGGTGCCGTTCGAGATGATTCTAATTTTTCGGGTATCAAAAAAACAAAACGTGCATCTGTAATAATTGAATTAGCAAATCCACCGAATTGTCCTAAGCAAGTGGGTTGATGTTTTGCACATAGCTGCTCTTCACCTGTTTCACAATAAACACAACTCATGCACGAAGCACATTGCGCACCCACACCAACACGCTGTCCATTTTCCAGCCCTATTACTTTTTCTCCCTTAGAAAGAACAGTGCCAATAATTTCATGACCGGGAACCAATGGATATGAACTAATTCCCCAATCGTTATCGACTAAATGGACGTCTGTATGACATATGCCACAATGAGTAATTGCAATTTCGACATCATAAGGTGCTAGAGTTCTTGGTTTATAATCAAAAGGTGTTAGTAATTTTTTTGCTTCGGTTGCTGCATAAGCATGGATCATTTTAATTCCTTATAATTTAACAATAACTTTGTTTTATTCAATGCGTATTATAGTCCATCAAAGAATCATTTCATAAGACAATATTTCTGACATAATCAGAATTATATTCTTCAAACAAATTATCAAGAAATTTATATTTCGTCGCGGCATTGTCTATGCAATAGACTATTTTTTAAGAATAGAAAAAGATTTTGTAAAAAACTATCTTTATCAAAAAAAGAGCTCAAGTTGATTGGATCCCGTGGCTTGTCGAGTCTGTAAATTTTCCTGTGTAAACGGTCATAGTGTACTATAACG
>JBDTIZ010000150.1:0-7798 GCA_039936115.1 Gammaproteobacteria bacterium | reverse complement strand
GAAAGTCATGGTGCTTTGAAACAATTGGCCGTTTCATTGAATAAAATATCCAATGACATCCGAATGATGGCTTCTGGACCGCGCTCTGGAATTGGTGAATTATTGATTCCCGAAAACGAACCAGGTTCTTCCATCATGCCAGGCAAAGTCAATCCTACCCAATGTGAAGCGATGACTATGGTGTGTGTGCAAGTGATGGGTAATGATGCTGCGATTGGTTTTGCGGGTTCACAAGGCAATTTTGAACTAAATGTGTTTAAACCAGTGATGATTTACAATTTCTTACATTCCGTGACTTTATTATCAGATGCGTCACGTATGTTTACAGAATTCATGGTGAAAAGTTTGCAAGCGAATGAGCGCAGGATTAAAGAATTAGTTGATAACTCTTTAATGCTGGTCACAGCACTTGCTCCCAAAATTGGTTATGACAAATCCGCACAAATCGCGCATAAAGCGTGGCATGAAGAATTAAGCTTGTTGGAAGCAACGCTTGCTTTAGGATTTTTGACAGAGTCAGAATTTAAAGATGCGATGCGTCCTGAGACAATGACGGAGCCGCGTGAATAAGCCTGTGTGTTCCACCTAAAAAAATACTGTCATTCTGACCTCTAAGCGTAGGGTGGATTAGGCGTTTTTTGCCGTAATCCACCATTGCGACGTTGGGTTACCACTCAGTGCAATCGCATCAAAGCTCGAATAGAAAGCAAATAGATTGTGCTTTAAGGAACAAAAAAGAAAAAAGAAGTATTAAGAATCAATCCTCTACGTTTACCGTCGTAAGTTTAAAAAATTTTAAGAAGCAGCTGATAGATTTTCTGGGTGTTTCTATTCAAAATTTAATAAAACCTTAAGTTTTTAAATGTAAAATGGCCTACATTCAGTTTACATACAAACGAGAGAATTATGACTTTTAGAGCATTATTATCACCCGAAGCTAGAAAGCTATCAATGACTGCTTCGATTACAATTAAAGATGATACTTTAACTGTTTATAATCGAATATCAAGGATTCCAACAGAAGAATATAAGACCCCAGAAGGCAAAGCCTTGCATAACAAAAAAGGAACGCTTCACAAGCTATCCAGAGATTTATAAAAAGTTATTAAAGCCGGTTTTAACAGGCGACTCTGATCATATGACTGTTCACAGTGAAACAAATTTGGAAGGCGAATCTCTAATCTCGCATGAGCATTATCGAAATCGAGATGGTAGTAAAATTAAACCAGAACAAGTAAGAACTATTCTGTTAAATATGCAAAATTGTTATAAATCGAAAAACATACCAAATTTCAATATTTTATCAACTAATGAAATTGACAAGATCGTCTCGAAATACCAAAAAGATTTTGATAAAAATAATGGACTAGATGACTATTACTCTAATAATGCAGAATATAATCGGGTTCCCGTAGATTATTGGCCAAGCATCGTTCAGCATGATGCTTGTCTTAGCACAGGTCTTCTCGGATGCTCAATTCCGCCAAGCGTGCCACGCGTTGATGATTCAATCACATCGACAGTAGTCGGCGGATTACTACTTGTTGGCGTTGCTGTCTATGGATTATTTGGCTGTTGTCGCAGCCGTAAAAATAATGAAGCAAAGAATGAAAAAATAGAGGCTAAGAGTGATTTGCCTAATAAAAAAAGAAATCCTAGAAAACACTAAAAGCTAAATCTTGAGCGAGCTAACACAGTTTATTCAGTTATAGTGATTCTTTTGGAGGGGCAAACTTTTGTGTTCGCCCTCTCATTTTAAGGTTCTCTTAATATCAAGATAATATAATTTTTGTCGCGGGCAAACACAAAAAAATAAAAAGCAAACTGATGCTGTGGCGAAATCGTCTCAAGTAGGACGCTCTTACCAATTTTTTTCTCCACCCAATAACGCTGCTCAAGATATCAAAAAGAATTCACCGGAAGTACCATTAGGAATACTTGATAAGAAAGGGAATGTAACAATATATTTTGTTTAGAAAACTAAATTCCCTGAGAAGGTAGAAACCGATCTAAATAGTTTTATACCTTCCAGGGAATGACTTTTTATTTCGAATAGCTCAGAGTCTTAATTTCGAAAACAACTCACTACCACGCAATTTCTTGAATCAGCTGAGTTACGAGCACAAACACGCATAGCATTATTATAAGCGGCAACATGATCCCAGCCACGAATATTCCATCCTTGGCCTCTTGCGTTGTGGACATTGCAACGCCAATCCGCTTGTGCAACAGACATGCTGATGCATCCAATAATTAAACTCACGATTAATAGGCTGCGTTTCATGATTTTTCTCCTGTAATATTTAGTTAGAAATCTATTATATTTTACCACTAAATGTTGGCTGTGTGAGTGGAGGTCAATGCAAGCTTGGTATTAATCCCGTCAACCCATCCGCTAACATTCCAACAGCAATTGCCATAATAATCATACCCATAATACGCGTAACGACTTTAATGACTGAGGCGCCTACTAGTTTAGCAATTGGTGCAGCAAAATACAGCATTACTCCCATGCCTAGTGTTAAAATTACACAGATGCCTGACATCCAAAGTTTATTCAGTAATTGCGGGAAATCACCGGCTGCAATAATAATAGTACTGATTGCACCGGGACCTACAATCACGGGCAGGGCTAATGGCACAATGGCCACAGAGTGACGTTCTTTCGCGGCTTCATCATCTTCAGTGGTATGACGAACTGCGCTTTCACGCGATTGCAGCATTGACAAGCCCATCAATAATAAAATAATTCCGCCGGCAAAACGAAATGCTGGAATCGTAATACCCAACAAACTTAGCAATTCGCGACCACTCCAAAGTGTTAATAGCATAATAATGAAAATTGCTATAGTGGCCTCTATTGCGGTTTTTCGTTGCTCATGATGAGGTGCGTTATGAGTGAGGTCGAGAAATATTGATAATGAACCAAGCGGATTCATCATGATAATCATTGCGACGATAAATTGGATCATGTCTGTCATATTCATTTTAATTATTCCCCGTTTTTTGTATGTTGTAATAATAACGAAGATTGTGCAATATTGCCATGATCTGAAAGAGGGGAATAGGATGAGAAAAGTTTATAATTTTAGCGCAGGGCCTGCCATGCTGCCTGAAGAAGTCTTATTACAAGCGCAGGCAGAAATGCTAGATTGGCACGGCACCGGCATGTCAATCATGGAGTTAGGGCATCGCGGTTCAGAATTTAAAATTGTCGCAGAGCAGGCGGAAGCGGATTTGCGCGAATTGATGAATATTCCGAATAATTATCATGTCTTATTTCTTGCGGGCGGCGCATCAGTTCAGTTTGCTATGGTGCCATTGAATTTATTAAATAGTCAAAAAACAGCGGATTATGTCGACACGGGTATTTGGTCGAAAAAAGCTATTGATGAAGCAAAACGTTATGGCAAAGTAAATGTCGTTGCACACACCGAAATAGTGGATTCTTTTGTACACATTCCAAATCAACAGAAATGGACGCTGAATCACGAAGCATCTTATCTACATTACACTCCGAATGAAACAATTGAAGGCGTCGAATTTCACTGGGTACCTAAAACCGGAAACGTACCCTTGGTTGCTGACATGACGTCACTCATTTTATCTAAACCAATTGATGTAAGTCAGTATGGTGTGATTTATGCAGGTGCGCAAAAAAATATCGGTCAAGCAGGATTAAACATTGTGATTATACGGGATGATTTGGTGAAAGAACCTTTGATGGGCACACCTACTTTATATTCATACAAAATTCAAACGGAAAATAAATCTTTTTATAATACCCCACCGACTTATGCATGGTATTTAGCTGGTTTGGTATTAGCTTGGATGAAGCGCAAAGGTGGTGTGAAAGCATTCGCTGAAATGAATCAGCGTAAAGCAGTAAAGCTTTATAGTTATATTGATTCGCATAATGAATTTTATAGCAACAGTGTCCATCCGACCTGCCGTTCAATTATGAATATTCCTTTTAATTTAACGAAAGCGGATTTAGCGGATAAGTTTTTAGAACTGGCTGCTGATGCAGGGTTGAAAAATTTGAAAGGTCATCGGTTAGCGGGTGGAGTGCGTGCTAGTATTTATAATGCGATGCCGGAAGAAGGTGTGGATAGATTGATTGAATTTATGGGGGATTTTGCTAAGAAATTTGGGTAAAGAAAGCTTTTGTAGGGGCGAACCTATGTGTTCGTCCTGTTGTTTCTTCGATAAAAAGGGCGAACACATAGGTTCGCCCCTACAGAAGACGCAATACAATTGAGCGTTTGTTTTAAGCGACTATTTTACGACCGAGATTTAATATCCAATCGCGCCTGCTTACGCAACAGCGCTTCTTTATGCCGACGAATTTCAGTCTCTGTTTCAGCTTTAAGAGGAGGGACTGCGGTTGGTTTGCCTTTTTTATCTAACGCTACCATAGTGAAATAACATGTATTCGTATGACGTATTTTCCGCGTAATCAAATCTTCTGCAATGACACGTATACCTACTTCCATTGAACTCTTGCCAACAAAATTAATGTTAGCGTGAAACGATACCAATTCACCCACATGAATAGGTTCTTTGAAAATCACTTGATCAACAGAGAGAGTAACGATATATTTCCCCGAGTATCGCGCAGCACACGCATAAGCAACGCGATCAAGCATTTTGAGAATATGACCGCCGTGAACATTGCCATGAAAGTTAGCCATGTCTGGCGTCATCACTTCCGACATCGTCAACGTCCGATTATCTGCACTTAAGTTATTGTCATTCATGCAATTTATCTTCATACGATTGGAACAAATGATTTATTTTTTTCGCACAAATAAAATCATTTTCTGATAACCCATCAATAGCAAGTGTTGTGTAACGAACAAGGCAATGATTAAAACCAACTTCTAAATTGGGATGATGATTTTCAAAATGCGTCATCCAAGCGATCGCATTCACGAAAGCGATAGCTTGATAATAATTTTTAAAATAAAAATCTTTAATAATTTCTTTTTGATTGGAACTGAGTTGCCATCCATCGCCAAGACGACTTAGGAAATTTTCAATGGTGTCTTGATCAAGAGGTTTGTTCATTCTTTCAGAGGGCAAACTGGGTTTTTGCTCGAGTATGGCCATGATAATTTCCTCTCACTATAAAAATAGTATAGCACGGGTATTTATGTATTTAATAAGATCTAAAGGATTCAGTTTGATCGAGGTGTTGGTCAGCTTATTGCTCATATCATTTATTTTGCTCGGTTTAGATGCCATGCAAATTTACTCTTTAAAGCAAGCACGCATCTCCTATTATTTCAGTATCGCAAGTCATCAGATTAACAATATGACAGAACGATTAATCACGTTACAACGTCACGCAGATTTAGCGGAACAAATAGCGCTTTGGAACAGAGAGAATAGTGCAGTATTACCGAATAGCCAAGGCACTATTTCGGGTACATTTCCGCATTACATTATCACACTTAACTGGGGTGATGGATCGCATCACTGTGAAATCAATAGGGTAGGGGAGGCAGGATGTTTAATCGAAACGCTGTAATCGGAATTACGTTAATCGAGTTAATGTTTTCTCTTGCGTTAAGTATTGTCATCCTGAGCAGTGTACTTGAAATTTATTTGGCAGCAGAAAATAATTTTCGCGCGCAAAATACATTAATGACTTTGCAAGAAAATGCCCAAATTGTCAGTCAACTATTAACTCAGCAAATTCGCATGGCAGGGTTTATTGGTTGTGCAAAATTGACAGATGGATTTCCGATACAAAATAAATCATCAATAAAAATAAGCGCAAATAATAAAATAAGTAATTTGATCACGAATGATATTAAACCAGGCACAGATGGATTAATGATTTGGCATGCGAGTAAAAAAATCACAGCCCTTGAAGAATCTATGCATGAGCCAGGATCTTTATATGTTTATTCTGGGGCTAAATTTTCAGTCAAAGATTATTTAATTATTTCAGATTGTAAAACAGCTGAAATAATTAAGATAAAGAAAATCATTAATTTGCATAATGGAGTACAAAAAATTATTCCAACTCAATCAATTGGGAAATTATATTCACAATATTCAACCGTTAATAAATTAGAACAACAAAGTTATTTTGTCAGTATAACAGGCAGGGTCGGTGAGGATCATCAACCCATTTATGCGCTCTACGAAAAAGACAATAATGATCATAAACAAGAATTAGCAGAAGGCGTTGACGATTTGAAAATTCGTTATACCATTTTAGAAAATGGGACACTTGTCGAACACGAAAGCAATACAATCGTGAATGCAGAAAATGTGATAGGTGTTTCATTAACTTTAACATTTTCAACTTCATCTCTTTTTGCATTACATAAAAAATGGTATACCTATGTTGCGTTACGCGAATAAAAATAGTCACACTGGATTTATATTAATTACCGTGTTAATTTTTTTGCAAGTATTGTCACTTTTGGGTTGGTATGCCGTTGAAAACGTATTATTAGAAATAAAAACCAGCCGTAATTTTATCAAACAGAGCAGATTATTAAATCACGCCGAGCTTTTTTTAGAACAGATAGAGCAAGAAGTGTTAGTGCAATTACCATCTTGTCAGATTTCACCTATGAATCCAGAAGCGACTATGAATCAAACTATCACTTGGTGGCAATCTGTAAGTTGCGCTGGTAATTTTCAAAGGTTTCAGTACTATTATATAGTTGAATCGTTAGGCGCTGATCCGTGTGCTTATCTTGCGCATAACAGATCATCGGCAGATTATTATCGCATAACACTTTTTTTTACTAGTGAATCGATCCAATCAAAAGTATTTTTGCAAAGTACCATAGTGTTGCCGATACAACTCTCACAGCAGTGTAATGAGAAACGACACGAAGTGCAGTTGGGACGTCAATCATGGCGAGAGATTAATTAAAGGAATAATGTATGACAGTTGAAAATCTAAAAGACAAAGTTGTTTTTATAACCGGCGCAAGCAGAGGAATTGGTCGAGAAATCGCATTACGTTGCGCCAAAGATGGAGCGAAAATCATTATTGCTGCGAAAACCGCAGAACCCCATCCAAAGTTAGCTGGCACTATTTATTCCGTTGCAAAAGAAATTGAAGAGGCGGGTGGCACAGCGTTGCCTTTGTTGCTAGATGTGCGCGAAGACGCTATGGTTTATGATGCTGTAGCTAAAACAGTTTCAACATTTGGTGGCATTGATATTCTCATCAATAACGCGAGCGCAATTTCTTTAACGCCTACGCTTGAAACACCCATGAAGCGATTTGATTTAATTTTTTCAGTGAATGTGCGCGGTACTTTCTTATGTTCACAAGCGTGTATTCCTCATTTAAAACAAGCCAAGAATCCACATATTTTAAATTTATCACCGCCGTTGAACATGAAAGCAAAATGGTTCAAAGATCATTTGGCTTACACGATGTCCAAGTATGGGATGAGTATGTGTACTTTAGGGATGTCGGAAGAATTTAAATCAGCAGGTATCGGAGTTAATTCTCTTTGGCCAAGAACGACGATAGCAACTGCTGCGATTGAAATAAATTTTCCTAAAGAAATTTTGCGTGCAAGCAGGAAACCTAGCATCATGGCTGATGCTGCCCATGGGATTATCACAAGCGATAGCCGTCAGACAACGGGAAATTTTTTTATTGATGAAGATTTTTTACGTGCGCAGGGTGTGAGTGATTTTAGTGAATATGCTTTGGATCCTAAAGTGCCTTTGTTTACGGATTTGTTTTTGGATTGATTATCTCGGGCTGCAGGCTGGTCTTTTTCTACAAATCAAAACAGACGCCAAGTTGACT
>JBDTIZ010000149.1:0-4283 GCA_039936115.1 Gammaproteobacteria bacterium | reverse complement strand
ATAATGCAATTTCAAATTTAAGTGAGGGTAACCACTTTCTGTGTCGAGCCATTTTATCCTCCACGGGAGGGCTATTATGGCCTAAATTTTTCAGCTTGTGTGGTCTAAATTGCGGGGGTCATTATAAACTAGACTATTCCAAACAAGATACACACCAAAACATAATCCAATGCAGGCAAATGCGATATAAATATCTTTGTTGTACCAGGATGGTGCTTCTGGGGTGATAGCGAATGCATCTAAGCATAAGGTAATTAAAACAAATACACCTAGTGTATAAGCACGCGCTTGTGCCCATAACTTTCTATCGAATAAACCAATCAGCAATGGTACTGCTAGGACAGCCAGTTGGACACGTAAACCGAACCCTGGCCAGTTACCGTAGAAAAACACCAAGTTCCACAGTGTGTACGTTATAATCCAGTTGTAGGGGATGTCCCATGAAAAATCTTTATGAACAGAATGTGTAAGCGACATTTTTTCAGCACTTGGCAGTGTCATCATCAACATCAAACCGGTGACTGCATTAATTATGTTAAGATGCTCTGCAGCTAACGCATCCAGAATAACAGCCTCAGCGATATTTAACATAACCATTAACCAAATAAGCTTGTAGATCCACTGAGTATCGCCAAAGCGAGTTCGACACAACGCGAACAAGCAAATCACACAGGCGACAGAATAACTTTTAGCCCATACAAACCAACCGATATCATTTTGTGAGAAATACAATGGCAGCAATACAATTGGCAATACTAAAAAAACAGCCAAGGCTAAATAAATAGAGCGTCTAAACAGCTGAATACATATAAAGAAACCAATACAACTTAGCAGGACAATGGAGGCTGAGAACATCATGCACCTCTGCTTTTTTATTTATTTATGCCCTCCTTGGTTAAATTAAATGCTAATCCCTGCTGGTTAATTGGATGATGAATACTTAGATCTCATTACTCCAGTTTAGACAGTGAACTGCCTCTTTTCCACATAATGCTTATAAATTAAAGAATATATTTACTTGTATAGTGCTAACTTATTGATTTATTCATCTTCAAACAGCCTCGCCCAAGAGTCATCAGGCAAGAAATCGATCGAAGGGTGGTAAGGCCAGAAAGAAGCTCTATGCCCTACTTTCTTACTTTATAGAGAACAATGTGCTTTTTTTTTAATCCTAATACCAAACATCTGATTAGCAAGATGTAAACTTCTTGATTTTAAATATAAAGTATATTAGAAAGCAGATTAAATTAACCGTTGGCCATGCGACAAAATATGAAGAACAATCAGCCCAAACAAATATCAGTTAAATTAATTGAGATTACTAATCAATTATTGGTGGATCTCGATATTTCACAAAATTTTCGCGAAATTTCACTACGTGAATCGCTTCAAGGTCACTTAGGAATTGACAGTATTGGCCGAGCCGAGCTTTCCAGTCGCGTAGAAAAAGCATTTGGTATCGAATTACCATCCAATGTCATCGCCGAAGCTGAAACGCTTGCTGACATTGAAGCTGCGATAGCTGCTTCCCCAATGACAAAAGAAGTCGAAAATATTTTCCAGACTAAGCTCGAACTCCCTGTTGATCATTGTACTATCGACCCATCGCTTGCAAGTAGCCTCCAAGAAGTGTTGATGATGCATGCTGCTGCAACGCCTGATCGGATTCATCTTTGTTTAATAGATGAAACGGGTAAAGAAGAAATGATCACCTATCAACAGCTATTAACTAATGCGTTACAAATTGCTGCCAATCTTAAAAAACGTGGCCTCGAAAAAGGCGACACAGTCGCAATCATGTTGCCAACTCAAGCGAGTTTTTTTTATTGCTTTCTAGGAATTTTATTTGCCGGTGGCGTACCCATTCCAATTTATCCTCCAGCACGCGCTCATCAGCTTGAACAATATGCAAAAAAAGAAGCGGCTATTTTAAGTAATGCATCAGTTCGATTTTTAATCACATTTAAGCAAGCTAAATTATTGAGTCAACTGTTACGGCCATTCGTTCCGAGTTTAAAAGAAATTATTACCAGCATCGATTTAATGGAGTCGACGGATACACTAAAACCCGTCCACGGAAATTCACATGATTTTGTGTTAATTCAATATACGTCTGGCAGCACAAGCCAACCGAAAGGTGTCTTATTAACGCAACAAAATATTCTTTCCAATATTCGCTCCTATGGAAAAGGCATCCAAATTACTTCAAAAGATGTCTGTGTGAGCTGGTTGCCGCTCTATCATGATTTGGGATTAATTGGGAATTGGTTGGGCAGCCTTTATTTTGGTGTACGTTTAGTGGCATTTTCACCGATCATTTTTCTTAACCATCCTGAAAAATGGTTATGGGCAATTCATCATTACCGTGGCACTATTTCGGCGGGCCCCAATTTTGCTTACGAACTTTGTACACGTAAAATTGATCCCACTCACCTTGAGGGATTAGATTTAAGTTCTTGGCGTTTAGCGATTAATGGTGCAGAAGCTATTTATCCAAAAACACTGGAACGGTTTAGTCAGAAATTTTCGCCTTATGGATTTAGAACAGAAAGTTTTTTACCTGTTTATGGTTTGGCCGAGAACTCATTAGGTCTCACTGCACCGCCGCTAGGACGTAAACCTGTTTTTGATACCATTAATCGCGACGAATTTGAAAAACATCATATTGCTGTTCCAGTTAGTAACAGTCGTTTTAAAAATACTCTGCAATTTACCTCATGCGGTGGTCCTTTACCGGATAATCAAATTCGAATCGTCGATCGTAATTATCAGAATGTAGATGAGAGAGTCATTGGACATATTCAATTCCAAGGTCCATCTAGCATGCAAGCTTATTTCAACAATCCAGAAGCCACTCAAAAAGTTTACCACGATGGTTGGTGGGATACAGGTGATCTAGGTTATTTGGCGAATGGTGAAATCTACATCACAGGTCGGCAAAAAGATGTCATCATAAAAGCGGGGCGAAACTTTTTTACCTCTGAAATTGAAGATATCACGAGTGAGGTACCTGGAATACGCCGTGGCTGTGTTATTGCATTTAGTATTAATGATGCAGAAAATGGCACTGATCAACTTATTATTGTGGCAGAAACAGCGATCATAAAAGAAGAACCGTTAGAAAAAATTAGAAAACAAATTCAAGATTGTATGATCTCAACATTAAATGTCGCGGCTGATAAAATTATTCTTGTTGCGCCACAACGTATCCCCAAAACATCTAGCGGAAAATTACAACGCTCTAGCTGTAAGACCATGTATCTGGAAAATAAACTTCACAAAAAAAATCTAAAACCTTGGGTGCAGTTAATAAAAATTAGTTTTTCATCTTTGAATCGTAAAAGTTATCGACTGATAGGTTCACTGATCAAAATGTTGTACACCGCTTACATAGCTATTTTATTATGCTTAACATTGCCGGTTCTTTGGTTGCTGACATTTATCACGACTTCTAGTGCTTTTTCTTGGTTATTTTCGAGCTGGGCTAAACTGATTTGCAAATTGTCTCTTTGTCCGCAAAAAATCAGTGGCAAAAAAAATCTAACTCAATCTAAGCCTGTCATTTATGCCTCAAATCATGCCAGTTATAGTGATGTTCTTTTGTTGAGTGCATTACTTCCGCCAAAAACATTGTTTATAGGCAAAAAATCACTTTTTGAAGCGCCCTTTTTAAAAACTTTTTTACATAAACTAAAACATATTTCGGTTGACAAAGAAGACATGACACAAAGCTTGGAAGATGTGAAACAAGTAGCAATCGTGTTGAAGAATAAGGGTGCTGTATTGGTTTTTCCAGAGGGTACTTTCAGTTATGCGCCTGGCCTTCGTCCCTTTAAGCTCAGTATTTTTAAAATTGCAGCTGAATTGAATGTTCCAATTTGTCCCATTGCCATCAGTGGCACGCGTTATCTTTTACGCGGAAACGAATTAATTTTAAAACCACATCCTATCAAAACCCATGTTGGAAAATTAATTTATCCATCCGGTTCTGAGTGGAAAGATATAACGGAATTAAAAAATAAAGTACGTGCGGATATTTTAGCGCATTGTGGAGAATCTACGTTGGATTTTGTTATTCCAACTGGGTCTGGGAAGAAAGAATCGTTGGAATAATTTGATATTGTTGTGGCTCTGCATCTTGAAAAATCGATGGATTTTTAACAACCCATAACAGATGCCCAGGTGACTGGATCCCGCGGACAATGTATGAACCGGGGACATAGTTTACACCTGTCCGGGAACATGGTTTACACTTTCAAATGATATATTTAGCCCATGGAGGG
>JBDTIZ010000148.1:0-4067 GCA_039936115.1 Gammaproteobacteria bacterium | reverse complement strand
CGGGACTCACCATTCTGCCAACCCATCCTGGCGATAAAACTGTCAGTCGTGTGCGAAGAAACATTGTGTCGCCCAGCAACCATGCTAAACAATCACCGCCTCTTACAGTCAATTGTCTACTGCCCGGAGGCGCGACACCATCTAGAACATTTAGTAAAACTTGATTTGCACTATTAGGTAAACCTGTTCCTGTTGGTAAATCTTTTGCATTAGGACCAATACCTGCGACATGGATATCTGTACGGTAATCAACAACTCGCTGGCCTAATACTAATTCTAAAGTAATGGGTGTAGGCAAACCCATCAGTCTAATCACTAAATCACTATCGCCATAAGGCGAACTTGCCTGAACGAGCAAAACGTTACTTTTACCATCCCATTGAATATTTGTCGTCTTGGGATCACCGATATCATAAGACGCAATTGGCCAAGGCGAACCCGTCGAATCAACAAAAACCAGCGAGGTCACATAACCTTGTGCCAGCCGAATCGCTGGAGGTGTTGCACCAGGTGCCAAATTTACCATTAATGTCGATGAAACTGGTTTAGGCGGAACAGTGGCTGGTATGGCAGCAGCGCGCTGTGACTCATCTATTTTTTGTCTGAGCCTAACAATTTGCTGCGGCGTCAACGGGATATTTTGTTGCATCATGGAATCAAATGCTGCATCCGCATCTGGATTCGGTGGGCTCGTATTCGGAACTGAGTTCAGCATCGCTTGCTGTGACTGACTATAAGTCAGCGGCATGGGTCTTGTTGGTCTTTTTCTTTTAGTGACGGTTGTAATCGTTTCAACCGTGGTCAGCGATGACGGTGTAGAAGATGACATTACCGGGGGCGGCGGTATGGTGGGTTGTCCTCCAGATGCTTGGCCATTATTTTTCAACCAACTCTGAAATTGAGCCATATCTGCTGCCGGAGACGCAGCAGGAATTGGAGGAGGAACATCCGCCCAACTTATCTGCAATCCACTTAGCAAAGCAAGCAAGATGCTAATTCCAATTTTTTTGGTCAGTGCTTTATCCATTAGTAGGGCCTATGACTCGATCTGCATTCCCTTTCGTTATGATAATTTTATCTATTGCAACACCCGCTAAATTATTTAGCGTAGGAACTCTAACAACGAGCGCTTGAATAACGATAGGTATCGTACTAATTTTATCTGCACTGCTATAACGAAGGTTGATTGGCATTTGTATCCACCAAGCATAAGCTCCTTGCAATATACCTTGATTCAAAATAAAAGGTGCGCCCGCCGCGCTCCCATTAACAAATAATTTTCCATTCACTATTGTAGCGTAATCAATGTATATCTTAAGTTGATCTAAGAGATTCTTCCAGCCATTATCAGTAAAATATTGTGAATTTGTTTGAAGCTCTTGAGTGAAGTTCACAAAATCCAATGTAAACGTTGACGGCAATACATTGCTCACCCACTGTATCAAGTCCGGCTGTTTTATATAAGCTTGATCAACAGAGACGGGTGGTAAAATTCGAAATTCATCGCCGGTAGAAAAAACAACGGGCGCCGGAATTGTCACATACAAATAAACTGAAGTAGCGATTAATAAAAAAATTGCAGATAGCAGCACAGCAAAAGCAGTTAATGCTTTGTAAAAGCCATCCCGATAAAAATCGTCTTTAAGGCGTATTACTTGCAGCTCTTCACCAGCCATTATTCACCGCCATTTTTTCGGAATTTCACGGTTGAGTATATAGCAGACACTAAAAATTGTATAGCTCATGTAATTGGCGCTGCAACACAGGCAAAGGTGCTTGTTTTGCAAAACCAGTTTTAAGTTCAGTTGTCCACTGACCTGTACGCAAATTTACAAGAACGGAATAACTGGCTTGCTGATATGTTTTAAAAATTAATTGATGATCAGCTCCTTTGACCATTTTAATTCTTGTAATGGATGGATATTGAGCTAATAGCCAATATCCTTGCTGGATCGCAAACTCTCTGTCATGCCGAATTGCTTGATCGTTTTTATAGCGCAAAATTACCTGGCCAGTCGCAGGATCAATCTGATAAAAACCGATAATTTTTTTCAATACTTTCCCAACTGAAACAGTTTCATTCTCAATCTCGGCCAATGTGAAAGAGGTCTCAAAATAAAAAGCGCGCGGTGCGCTTGATGAAAGAGAACTATTATCCAAATAGGGTTTTAATGAGATGCCATCACTTTGCTTCAAAGGAGCCAAATGCAACAAATCCAACACAGTGGGCGTGACATCCAACAGCGAAACAGCCGTTGTTACTTGAAAAGGTTTGCCTCCCTGGTATCCGAAACGCTTAAATGCCAACAAAGTGTGATTTTGTTTTAAGCTTAAAATATCGCCGCCATAACCAAATGAAGTATCCATACCATAGCTATGTCGAAAATCAGAACTGTGTTCCGACGCACCACTGTATTTTGAGAAGGCTATCTTCTTTGTGTTAATTTTATTTCCCTGATAACCACGCTCAGATATCACTCTATCATTGTGTAATCCTAACGTAATGCCATGATCAGACAGAACCACAACTAACGCACTGTTTAATAATTTTTTTTGCGCCAGCATTTGCATGAACATTGCAAACTGCTTATCCGCACTTTGCACGCCTTCTTGATATCTTACCCGTTCAATCTTGTTTGTAGCCTTTTTACTATCGAACCAATAAAACGGATACCCTGTCAGATTAAAATGTACTGCTAAAAAAATCGGCTTGTCAGTTTTTGGTAACCCTACTTCTAACAAATGCAAAAAATTACCAGGAGTATACGTCTCAGGTACACCATGATTTGCATAACTGTAAGGAAATAACCAGCGTCCCAAAGGTGTTGGAATTAACAAATTTGACAAAGGAAAATCATTGAAGCTGCCTAAGAGGAAATCATTCGCGCCCGTGGGTGGTCCAATCACACGATCGAAACCGAAATGCTCGTCGATATTGTTATAACGTCTATCATCTGTTGCATAAATGGTTTCATAGCCTGCTTGCTTTAAACGAGTAGCAAGTGTTTCATTTAATTTAAGCGTTGCGACATCTAAATTATTACCGCGAGAATGACTGTGCAGAGGATGAAGACCTGTCAGAATAGCTGTCCACGATGGCGTAGTACGCGCCAACGGTGTGCTAGCCGCTTGAAATTGAATCGCTGTTTGCAAAAATTGATTTAGCGCTGGCGTCTTAGTACCGAACAATGAATCGCTGCCCACAAAATCCGGGCGCAAGGCATCAAAGCCAATCAGAATAACATTGGGTTGTTTATTTAATGTGTTCGGTAATGAATTACTTTTAAGAGAAATTTCATTGTTTAAAATACAAAAGGCCATCACGCTCATTAAAAACAACGCAGAAATATGTCTTATTAGATTTTGTTTTTTACAAACAGAAACGCAGGAATGAAAGAGTGATACAAGAAACACTCCTCCCAGCGAACTGATCGTAGCAATTAACGTCCACTTTAATGCGCCAACACTCAGCTTGTCATCAAACAAATCATGGAGAATAAGTTTAGAAAAAAATGCTGTCGGTGTGAGATAACAATTGGCCGCTAAAATAGCAATAACACTGAAACACCAAAGCCAAATACCTAACCATCGCGTGCGTGATTGGGTCAAGGAAAAAAATTCGCCGCATGCGCGTGCGAGATACCATAAGATGGCCACAAAAAATGAATAAATAAACAATTGGGCACAAAGAAAATGAATCATTGGAAACAACAAAAAACTAGAATGCAAGGTTGCAGTCTTGGGCCATGCAGAAATCAATAACTCAACCGAGTGGTTCAGCAACGAATTGATGCTGAAAAATATCAACTGCGCAAATAAGGCGAGGCAGGTTAAAGCGATTAATGTAATGAGTAAGCTACTGGGTTTTTTCATTTAGCGTCTGCGGTTCTAGTTATATGAGTGAGATCTAATATACCTGATAAATTAATCAAAAACCTAAGCCAAATTGACTGGATATCGCGGACAAGCCGCGGCACGACGGCGATGGGAGAGTAGGGAAACCGTTGTATCTTGTATTAGAAAATAACCGCCGTCGTACC
This sequence comes from Gammaproteobacteria bacterium, assembly GCA_039936115.1. Taxonomy (GTDB): domain Bacteria; phylum Pseudomonadota; class Gammaproteobacteria; order DSM-16500; family DSM-16500; genus DATIJJ01. The sequence goes on along the minus strand of JBDTIZ010000148.1, from coordinate 27 downwards.
GCGGCTTGTCCGCGGTATCCAGTCAAT
>JBDTIZ010000147.1:0-7071 GCA_039936115.1 Gammaproteobacteria bacterium | reverse complement strand
GTTCTGATGCTTCTAATCCAGGCACAGCAGCAATCAGATCCAACTCAATACCAGCATCTTGATACTCCTGCTGCATATTGGGTAATAATTCATTTTTTATGTAACTTTCGATTTGATTCCGAATTGTTTGCGGAGAGACAGTTGGTAAATTTCGAAATTCAAAGAAAAATTCGCATAGATTTGGGATAGTATTAATTGCATTTCCACCCGAAATTAAATTGGTAGTCATACTGCTAAATGGGACATCGTAAAATTTATCTTGTGGTCCATGTTGTAATGTTTTTCCGAATTCGCGAATCCAATTCATCAATTGCGCAGCATATTCAATTGCATTACATCCTTTTGTTGTTAATGAAGAATGGGACGCACGACCATGCACGCGAACGCGAAATACATTAATTCCTTTGTGCGCAACAACGGGGCGCATCAGAGTGGGTTCTCCCACAACACAAGCTCGTGGTTGTAATCCTTGCTGTTTGATATCAGTCAGAATATCTCGTACGCCATGACAACCCACTTCTTCATCGTATGAAAATGCAAAATGGATTGGTTGTGATAATTGTTGTTTTTTAAATTCAGGAATTAGGGCAAGTACGACCGCAATAAATCCTTTCATATCCGCGGTGCCACGACCGTAGACGCGATCATCTATTTCTGTTGCGATAAAAGGATCTGTATTCCATTCTTGTCCATCGACTGGCACGACATCTGTATGACCTGAAAGAATAATACCCTGTTGCACTGAACCATTTGATGCGGGAAGTGTTGCAAATAAATTCGCTTTTTGCTGAGACGCATCGTACGTACGGCGACTGGTCATACCTTGTGTTTTCAACCAGTCGTCTATCGTATCGATCAGATTTAAATTTGAATTTCTAGAGGTGGTATCAAAAGAAATTAATTTCTTTAACCAATCTGAAATAGTTTGTGGAAATGCGCTCATATCAGACTGTGTCGCCCTTCAAATATGACTTAATGGTAGCAAACTCGCCTTTATCGTTTTTTTGCACATCGTACATGTGATCATCATCTAAAATAGAATGATTCTTAGCGTAATGCTCAGCGTCTTCTTTATTGTCAAATTTAAGATTTTGAATGGATTGTGAGTGTTCTAGTGCGATCTTGCAAACACGATATTCAGACATGCTCTTCTCCTTGAAAATTATTTAGCAACAAAATAATTCTATCCCTAACTTAGAGTCTGTTGGCAATTGGTTAAGACCTGTCATTCCTGCCTTCGCCGTCATTGCTTCGCTCGCGCTCGAAATGACGGCGAAGGCAGGAATGACAGGTCTTAACCAATTGCCAACAGACTTTAGTATATTACTAAAAAGATAGAATGATTGCATCCTATTCATATTTTCAGGCAATAAAATTTGGTATCAACAGAGATGAGGGGAAAGCTTGCTGGTAAATCTTGTTTATCAATTTCATTAAATCCATTTTTTAGGTAAAACCGTTGTGCCGCTAACAAAATTGATACTGTGCCAAGATAAACTTCTTGAATATCTTGTGATCTACACCATTCTATTAAAGTACTTAAAAGTTTATGGGCTATGCCATATTCATTTCCTCTAAATTCTTTTGCGACAAACATTTTTCGTAAAGCGGCTTGCGAACGACCGATATCGATTAAAGCAATTGTCCCTATGACTTTATCATCATGCAAAGCAACCCAAAAATTTCCTTTGTTTATTTGATAAAAAGACGCGATGGATTCCAGATCAGGTTGGTCTTTCAGTGTGAATGGAATATTAAATTCATTGTTTTGGATTTCCAGAATCATTTCAATGATTTGTTGCTTGTTACAATCATTATAGTGTTTTATTTCAATCATGTTTATTTACTCGTTAAATGATAAATCTTTCACATACCAGGTATCACAAGAAAAATGACCGGTATTTCCTAATGGTTTATTAAGGCTTGTAAAACCTAGTTTTTTATACAGATGATTTGCAATATTCATGCTTTTTAAAGTTTCTAAGTAACATTGCTTGTAGCCTGATTGCTTGGCAAACGTCAGTAAATGTTGCACTAGCGTATACCCTAAACCTAGACCGCGAATCTCAGCAACAAAATACATTTTTTTTAATTCACATATTTTTTTGGTTTCACCTTCTAAAGGACCAATCCCTGCACCGCCCACGATTTTTTTATCTGCTTTGCGTTCAACCACAAAATAGGTACATTTATCTTTAGAATAGGCTTTATGCATATCCTCTAATTCACTATCAACAAATGCAAAACCGGGACGATCAGCGCCATATTCTTTTAAGGTTTTTCTAATCAGTAGCATCAGATCTAAATTATCTTTTTTAGTGATTAATCGAATTTGAAATTCGCTGTGTAATCGAGAACGTTTTAAGGCTTTGGCATAGAGTTCTATACCATGTAAAACACTGTGTTGTTCTGCGATTGTTAATTGACTAAACGCACCATTGACTTGTTTGTTCGACAATTGATTAATATTTTTAACAACTTTTTTACCTTCTTGTGTCAGCAAAATGCGCTTATAACGTTGATCGTTTGAATTTGGTGAAACTACAACTAACTTTTGTTGTAACAATTTTTTTATAATTCGACTGACGGTGGATTTATCCACTTTCAAGATTGCAGCTAATTCCATATGGTTTAGCGCGCCCTGCAAATCAAGTTCAATCAGTGTGTGACAAAATGAAGCGGGTAAACCGAATAAGGTTTCTTCAGAAATAATCCCTAGCTCTCTCACCATCTCTCTAGATGAAAATCTCAACTTTGCAACTATATTTTCTTGATTATTCAATGGCTTTTCCTTCTAATGATTGCATTAACTATCTATATAGTTGCATAGTGCAACTGTTTTGTCAACGGCTGATTAAACTCTAGGCAACATGTTTAAGGCTAATTTTTTGTGCTTGCAAAAATATTACGTTATACGTAATTATGCTATTGATTAGCCTTAAGACATCTATAATTACTTAGAGGAAATAATGAACTACTTCATCCCCTTACTTTTATTTGCTGTTTCAACTACGTTCACACCAGGTCCCAATAATCTCATGATCATGAATTCTGGCCTGCATTTTGGAATCAAAAAAAGTTTGCCGCATTACTTCGGTATCTGTTTTGGTTTTCCGGCGATGGTTTTAATCGTTGCCTTAGGACTGGGTGCAATCTTCATGCAATATAGCTGGATTAAACAAGGATTAAAAATACTCGGTTCGGCATATATGCTTTATTTAGCATGGCAAATTTTAAGATCAAATAACAAAGCAAATCTTGCTCAAATTCGAAAACCATTAAGTTTTTTACAAGCGGTGATGTTCCAGTGGGTCAATCCAAAAGCCTGGTTAATGGCGATTAGCACGATTTCAATTTTCACCCTCTCTAGCAATTATTGCTATAACGCTGCGATCATCAGCATAGTTTATTTATTAATGTGTTTACCTTGTATTGGCGCATGGTTATTATTTGGAAAATTTTTGCAGCGCATTTTGACAAAAGACAGCCATCGTGTCTGGTTTAATATTTTAATGGCACTCAGTTTAGTGGCATCTATTGGTATGATTATTTTTGATTAAGCATTCAGATAACATACTTTTTTTAATAAATATTTTCGGAGAAAAATATGTTTCAGAGAAGTCTTCCCACGAAATTTCAACGACTATTAACTCAGGTAGAACAGAATAACATTAGAGAAATCTCGGTTGATGATTTTTATCACTACGATTTTAAAAAACTCGGGATTAAAGGGTTGGATAATTTTCTTAAACCTTTTTTTCAAAAGCTCTCTGTCAACACGAGTGCGCATAGTTTAAGAATTCGCTCACCTTTTGCTGAATCATCAAAATGCTGGCAAGCATTAGGTCCTTGTTTGATGCTCAATCAAAACATTCATACGCTCGAGATTGTTAAGATCATCTCCACAATTAATTTATTAGAACTGATTCGTAACTGTCGTGGTATCATAAATTTAACTGTGGATGTGTCTAATTTACTTGATACAAATACATTTGAGCTACAACGCCTCGCTGAAGCAGTCGATCAAAACAAATCTCTGATTTACTTAAAATTACGCAGGATTAGCAAAGACAAGATGCAATTTGTCAAAGATACATTTAAAAACAATAAAACGCTTTCTAGCTTGATAACTTGCACAGGTGATGGAGACTCTTGGGAGGGAGACATTTATCCCATCTTTGAAAATCGTAAACTTCCCGAAAGCAAGGAATCAGACGTAAAACCTGAGGATATTCTGGCGCGATGCAAGCTTCTTTTTACGGCAACAGTCACTCGATTCACGGATACCCCGCTCACAACTTACAAATCGAAACGAACATCTCTTTTAGTAAAAAAAGCGAATGAAGCTAGTACTATTCAAGCATTTCAAACTGCTTTGGAAGCGTATCAAAAATCACATTCGGACAGACCTCGTCGGGCAGAATTTAATTTATTTAATCATCAGATAAGTATTATTTTAAATTTTATCCAGCAACAAAGTTTAAAACTGGCGCACATAACTGAAGTGTCAAGTGATCAACCTAAACAAGCTGTGATAATTGACGAATCATTTCAAATGCGTAAAAAGATAGAAGATGATTTACAACAAAAATACCGTGAATTCCAACAAGAAACGACACCCCATAAAGTGACTTTAGCCTATATTGCTTTATCTAAAGTATATTATTCTTCCGTTACTATATTAGGATTTGACAAGGGAATCGAACGCTTGCTTTCTGATTATGAAGAAAAACTTGCAGCAGAACAGCCTGTCATCAAAAAAGAACCTTCTACTTCTGTCATCAGAGCTTCATTGCCTGTTACTCCAATTGTGCCTGAGCCAAGTTCAGTGAAAGCAAAACTTCATGTAGCATTTAACGACGATGAAATCAAAGACGACAAAAAAATGCGAGCTAAATCAGCATTTGATCAAGAATATGTTGCATTTGGAAAAGCGTGTGCAAAGCTGGATACTAGCGGTTTCAGTCGAATGTTTGTGATTTACAAAGAATACATACTTTCTGGTCATCCAGAAGTTGAAAACGTATCAGTAGCTCTCTCTAATTTTGCCTATGAAAAATTTGTTGAAATGAAACCTGAACTTCAATTTGATCTAAAAAATAAACCCGCACGGCCTATCCATGATGCTGAAAAAAATATAATGGTGAAGCAATTAGCGGAAGCTGCGACTGACACACTGGAAGATAGTTACAAAAAAGCTTTTTTTACGAATCTTTTTTCAGTCGCCTCTTTTGATCCAATCAGTCATTTGTTTATGCGCATACCTATGCGTGATCTCGAAGGTAATACGCGCGATCTTTGGCTTTTCTATGCGGATTATATCGGTGCAAATAACCGACTACCTCCGTCTGAAGCATTAGTCAAAATATATCCTAACAATACTTTAAAAGAAGCTAGACGATATTTGTTAGATGTATTAAATCCGGCAAGTCGAGAAGATCCAACGGTTGTGCGGGGACCGTGGGACTATCGTCATCAGAAAAAAAACAACGAAGTCATCAACAATACTGAATTTGACAGCTTCTTCGATGGGTTGCCTCCCTATCGGAAATCCTTATTTAATTTTCTGCTCAGAGATCCTGTCACTCGAGAAGTGATGTCTAATCCTGTTTCTCTCCGAAATGGTTATACTTATAATGATACGACGTTATCTGCGCTTTTGAAGAAGAGTCCAAGCCATTCTGCTCATTGTCCTTATACTGGCGAATTATTTACTGCTGCGGATATTACGCCCTGTGTGCTGACAAAAAAATTATTACAATTATTGGCCAAACAGATGATCGCTGAAAAAGAAGCACAATTTGCAACCCCTGCTGGAGGCCCGAGTTTCCAACCTACGATATTTATCTCAGCAGATGCATCGGGTGGCGCAAACACCGTGATGAACGCTGATGCAAAACAGGCGCCTTCTCCAATTAGGTTGAGTGAAGTTAAGCAAAGATTGCTTAATGCAACACCACCAAAAGTAAAAGCTGAAGTAGAAGATACATTGGGTATTAGTTTTTCATCAAATACCAGACCAGGTTGATTACCTGAATGCTATAATTGGCTGACGTCATGGTCTTCGCGACGGCGCGCTTTGCGAGACCTGTCATCCCCGCCTCCGCGGGGAATGACATTACTCAATTGTCAACGGTCTTAATCCTCAAGAATTTAACTCCATACAATTTTTAATGGCATTAATTAATTCTTCATTTGACGTTTTTGATTTTACCAACGCCTCTGTCACATAAGCTGCATACTGCTGATCTAATTCAATAGCTGAATAGATGATGACGGGTAAATTATATTTGTTTAACTGCGGCAATAATTCAACGCCATTACCGTCTGGTAATAATAAATCTAAAATGATTAAATGATATCTTCCGTGGGCAAGTTTTTCCTTGGCTTCTTTAAGAGTAGTTACAGATGTGACTTCAGCATGTCCTTCTAATATTGCATGAAGCACATCTTGAGTATCTTTATCATCTTCTACATGCAAGATATTCGAAGTATGAGGCAGATTTTTAGCTTTAATTAAAAGAATAGCATCTAAAAGCTTATTAAAATTAATGGGTTTATCCAACCAATCGATGAGAGAAAATGCTTCGCCTTTTAAGAGAGTTCGTCCTGTCTGGGCAATAATCGATTGCACGATAATAGGAAGTGAACGCGTTTTTTCTACAGCACGTAATTCTCTGATGAATGTTATGCCATCTTGATCCGGTAAGATTAAATCAAGTAATAAGGCTTGATACGATTGTGAGGCTAATAATTTTTTCGCTTGCATAGCAGTAAACGCAATATCAGCTTGATAGCCCGCTGATTCAAGCAACGCTTGTAAATAGTATGCTTGATCTTCATCATCTTCACAAATTAATAACTTGTTATAATTCACGGAGAATCGATCCGATTTCTTTTCACGAGTCGCTTGCGATTCAATATATTTAGGTAAATCGAAATAACTGGACTTTGGCCATTTTTAGAATTCAATCAACCCATCTTGCCATTGATTGACAGGCCTGGAAAGGTATAAGGCTAACTAATTGAAGTTATGTATTTATCGAACTGCTGCTCATTTCATTCGATTTG
>JBDTIZ010000146.1:0-4826 GCA_039936115.1 Gammaproteobacteria bacterium | reverse complement strand
CCTATGATTGTTCCGCATCATTTTACATTATGGCAAGCAGCCTCTGCGCCTGAAACGCAAGCTTTCTTGATTGTTGGCACCGTATTCCTTTTGCCTATTATTTTGATGTATACGGCATGGTCTTACTGGGTGTTTCGTGGGAAAGTGCGCGCGGATATGGGGTATCATTAAAGCTTGACGGTATTTAGTAAAGTTAGGTAACCTCTTTGGCTCATTGTAGAGAAGAGGTTAGGTCATGAAAAAAATAGTTTGTGTTCTAAGTCTATTATTAGCGTTCGCTGTCACCGGTTGTTCAAAAGATCTTCCCCCAGGAGATTATGATGCAGCGGAAGTGGGTAAAGTAAAGAAAGTCGCTCCCGGTGTTGTGATGTCTATCCGTGCAGTCAAATTTCATAGTAAAAATACTGAAACACCGAATACGGCCAATAGTCCAGGAACAGAGTATGTGGATGGAGGTCGTGGTTATGAATATGTTATCAAATTAAATAGCGGTGAAATTGTTTCAGTGGCTCAAGCGGAAGATTTAAAATTCAAAGCCAATCAGCGTGTGTTAGTGGTGTATGGGAGCACGACACGTGTCATGCCGGATGATAGTAGCAATTAAATGATAGGTTAGAAAATTTGCTTAATGGGGAGCCGCAGATATTCTGCGGCGTTGGCCGCTATACTTTGAGTATTCCATGATTGGTTTAGTTGGAGTCATTCAATATATTAAATCCAATATGATTAATTTTTTTATTATTTTACACTAACTGATTGCGAGGTATACACTTGCGCTAGAATTAGTCACTTAAGAGAAAAGCTATTATGATGAATCGTCGCAAAAAGTATCCGGACTCCGACGTAGAATTAAAGCCGATAAAAGAAGAAACAAGCTCCAGCATAGAATCAAAGCCGTGTTCTATAACAGAAGAAACAAGCTTACTTGATGAAAGGACTAAAGCTATTTCTGCTACAGAAAAATATGGAATGCATCTTTGTCCAGATAATGACCTGTGGAGTGCTTTGCTAGAAGGCAAAGGAAATTATTGCAATATCTATTAGCAGCTAATGGATAGTTCAGAATTGACAATGCAACGACTCCTAGGGCTGACCGTGTTCGAGTAATACAAAAAGTAGGCAGTATGATGTTCACATATCAACTAGGGGGCAAAGGAAGTTATGAAATGAGTGCGTATCTTATTTCTAAAGCTGCCTTCGGCTTGACTCAATTAAAGAAAATCTATAACTATGTGGCTGACCGCTATGATCTACCTTCATGTGTTTCTATCATGCCTTGCGGCATCAATCTGCTAACAGACAGCTTGCTTGCAACGAATGTGACAATAGAATACCCTGAGGAGGCATATGGCGCGCTGAATAGAGCAGCTAAAAATGTAGCAAAGTATTTTCAACAACTTTGCGAAGGAAAAAAACACAACATAATGATGTTTCACAATATTATCACAGACTTCGAAATAGAATTAAGCGCAGTAGAGAGAGCAGGAATAAAAAGATACTTAGCTGCGCCATTAATGCTGGCTGCAATATGCAGTATACTCATGCCCTTGTCATCAACCTGAAGCAATAGCTCTCTTGGGTTATGCGTATGTTCTTTTAAAATTCGGCCAGCTTTTTCAAGATTTTTTTGTTGGACTGCATCCAGTAATGGATTTAAAGCCATTCTATCTAACATACAACACCTCGTTTTTATGTGTATTAAATCAGTCATACATTATAGTCATTTCTGATTTGATTAGAATCCGTACAAAATACGGAGAGAGGTAAGATAGTGTGATGGGTCTAAATATCTTTCAACATCAATATGTCTTGAATTTTCAAACTCTTCGGGATCAATCGCAAAAAGTTTTTTTCAATGGCTTTATTAATTAAGTCGGCTTTGCTAAGGCAATTAAGCTTACATTTTAAATTTTCAATATGTGTTTCCCCTCTGTGCCAGCGACAGTGAGACAAAAACATGCTAGAAACTAAGAAACTAAAAAGGGCGGTAAGGCAAATAAAAAATGAACAAAAAAAATTCAACTTATTTAATCCAACAAGAAGCATCTCCTTCCGATCAAAACGGTGATCTCGATCATCAGCCTCTTCGTGAAATTTTGGAAATTAATCCTCAAGTCAAGGTGAAAAAACCTAGAGCAATTAGACGTCAATTCAGTGTGCCCGATAAAATAAAAATAATCACCGCTTTTGATGCCTGCAATGGATCGCTAGAGCGTGGCGCACTGCTTCGCAAAGAAGGATTGTATTATGCAAGCATATCAAAATGGAAAAAAGAATTTCACGAAAAAAAACCAAGCCGTGAAAATTTTAAATTGCACCAACGTGATCTCGCACACCAGCAACTACTAAGAGAAAACGCTAGACTTAAAAAGAAGTTATCTCAAGCAGAAGCAATTATTGAAATTCAAAAAAAAATGTCGAAATTACTCTCGGATCATGTCCTCGATCAAGAGACGAGCGAGGTGCAGTCATGAGGTATATCAAACAAATTTCAGAAGAGAAAGATATTTCACTGGCAGCATTATGCGATAACCTCCGGGTATCTCGCTCAACACTTTATCGCGTTTTTTCTAAAGATTCACAAGATAATGTAATTGCTTCAACGAAAAAACCGCATAATGCACTTAATAGCGAGGAGAAACAACAGATACTAGATATTCTACACAGTGAGCGTTTTGCTGATGCTACACCGTACGAAGTGTTCTATACGCTATTGGATGAAGAGCAACAGTATGTTGCGTCAATTCGCACAATGTATCGCGTTTTATTAGAAGCCTGTGAATCAAGTGAACGTCGTAATGTTCGTAATCATAGAGATGCTGTAAAGCCAGAGCTAATCGCAACGGCACCGAATGAAGTATGGTCATGGGATATAACAAAGCTTTGCAGTTATAATCGATTTATGTATTTCCATTTGTACGTGATTTTAGATATTTACAGTCGTTATGTGGTAGGTTGGATGATTGCTGATCGAGAATGCCAATATCTTGCAAAATCGCTTATTGAAATAACAACGAAAAAATATGGAATAATGCCCAATCAACTAACCATCCACTCGGATAATGGCCCTAGTATGACGTCGCACACGGTATCGCAATTGCTAGAAAAAATTGGCGTGTTAAAAACACATAACCGACCATATACTAGCAACGATAATCCATTTTCAGAGTCACACTTTAAAACATTGAAATATCGGCCAGAATTTCCAAATCGTTTTGAGTCAATCGAACAGGCTGAAAAATTTTGTCAGAATTTTTTTCACTGGTATAACAGCATGCATTATCATTCAGGCATTTTATTTTTACGACCGTCCACTGTGCACTTTGGATTAGCTGATTATACCTTACAAGATAGACATCGTGTTTTAATGGATTCTTATGAGAAAAACCCTGCACGATTTAATCATAAAATACCGGTGTTAAAAAAATTAAGACCTGTTTACATCAACCCGCCAAAGATAAAATTAGAAAAAAAATCTGAAAAACAAATTGACAACAAAATGGAGAATATGGCTTAATAACGACTGTTAAGTCACATCAAATTTTGTCTCAAAATCGCTGACACATTCCGCATGAAAGACTCAAAGTTAAAATACAAAAAGTAGAATCTTTAGAAAAAAACAAAAACCGCAAACACGATACCAGAAGAAAAATTCTTATTGGCTCTTATTTTCTTGACCATGCTATACAAAATGAATCTTATGAAGACTTAAAAAGTAAAATGGCTAGCTTTTTAACAAGAAATACTGATAGGGTTTTGTTTGATCTACCCATGCTAGAAAATGAAATGTCTTAATAGTACGAATAATGCCGGTATTAATAAATGATGTGCCACCGCGTTGCATTATACAAGCAGAAGCAATTTACCATGTGCCAGTAGTACTCATACTCTCTGTAATGAGACAAGAAAATGGCCGCAATGGACAAGCCGTCAAAAACAAAAATGGAAGTTATGATTTAGGGGTAATGCAAATCAATACCCGATGGCTCCCTGCCCTTTCACGGTACGGATATACTCAGGAGGATTTACAATATGACCCATGTAAAAATGTAATGGCTGGAACCTGGATATTAGCTAATAATATAGCAACCAGTAACATGTTATGGGCTGGCATTGGCAACTATCATTCTCACACCCCACAATACAATGCCTCCTATCAAAATGATATTTACAAGCATTATAAAAAAATATCCGCTGTATTAAATATTTCAACGGCATCAGTTAGTTAAACGCTATCTGGGTCTATACTCTTATTTTTTTTGTGTTCTCCACAAAATAGCTGGATGTGTTCGAATAACTGCAGCCAATCTCTCATCATCTGTAATTAGTTCAGGCCGAATATTTCCAGCACGAACCTGCACAATATAATTAATCTCAGCATCATTCAATGGGAGAAGTTGGACTAATGACTCCTGTAATTCTTCCACCATTGTTATTGCCCACCCTTTTATTTCATTTGGTTTTCGCGGCAAATTTTCTTGATGTAACACTGGCAGCAATCGATTTCGAATATCGGCAAGGTCGTAACTAACATAGTCTTGATTCAAATTTTCAAGATCAATATCCGTCATGCTTAAATAAATTACAAACGATACCCTGAGCTTTTGTATATCTAACTTGCTCTTGGTTAATAGGTGATGAGAATCAAATAAATCTCTACTAACGTTCCGTGAAAATAAAGCTGCCAATTTTCCGGCGGCTAATTCATGCAGATCTAATACTGGTATATCCATTGAGTCGCCGTAATTTAACTTGGGCAATAACCATAAAATAGGCCACAGTGGCTCGCGATACATATAATTGAGATCAACCTCTAAATTGCCCTT
>JBDTIZ010000145.1:0-5511 GCA_039936115.1 Gammaproteobacteria bacterium | reverse complement strand
GTCATTTAAAAAAATAAAAATGTATTTTTTATTATTTAAAGCCCGGACCCCGCAACAAGTGCGGGGTGACAGAGTAAGATGCGGGGTTACAGTGCTTTCTCAAGGGTGTTTAATATCTATATTGATTTACCGGATGCTAGTGCGCGAAGGCGGGAACCCATCCGGATAGATTTCCGCCTTTGCAAGAGTGATAGATCTTAGGGTTAACGCTTTTTTCTCGCTTTTGATGGGTTAACATTTTTCGCGGCAGATTCAGTATTTGTCAGAGTATTTTTAGCTTTAGTATTAGCCCACATGGTTGAGCTAACTGTGCTGGGTTGGGTGACCGCCACACTAGTGATGCTAGCGACTGAGCGCTTGTTTTTTTCAAAATTGGCACGTGAAAACACATACCCCATTAAGCCTATTTCACCAGGATTGAGTGGTGAAAACCCCAGTTGTTGGTAGTTAAATTTATATTTTTCTATTACTTTATATAACTGTGAAAAGAAGGTATTAGAAAGCGTCTGATCTTGACGTTGTTCTTGGTGAACTTCCTTGGCTGCAATAATAAAATAAATTTCATTACAGGATACAGGTCGATGGTTGCGTACGCGGGCATCAACTTGTTTTAATTGTGACTTGATCCAGTCACGATTAGTTGCCACATCAATTTCGGTGAGCTTGGTCTCAGCTATGGGTGGAAATAATTTACTATCAAGATTGTGTTCAACAAGAAAATCATAGGCAGCTTCTGCTTCGCCGGTGAGAAAATAATGACGAATACCCGCGGTGTCAAACACATCTTCCGGGTGAGTCACTACAGCGCTTTTAAATATATCTAGGCGAGAAGTGGTAGCCCGTGCCAATGGTGGAAATTCAAAAGATGAAGTCACGTCCAGATCAGTTTGCTTATCAGGTAAATGTCCATCAATCGTTGATTTTGGATATTTTTCTTCTGCTTCAAGTCCAATAGCGGGCAATGGACTAGTATTATTTTGATCAAATATTTCATTAATGCGAGTCAGTATTTGTTTGTTATAGCCAAATTGTTGGTAGCAAGCTTGGCCATAGCGTCTTGCATCAGCGATACGATTTTCAGCGAATAATGCTTGCATATAAACATAATGTAAAGCATGGATATTGGGAAAAATATTTTTTTGAGCATCATTATCTGAAGAATAATTAATTGCTCTACTATGATCTTCGATACCTAAAAAATGTTCGCAATGTAAAATAGCTTGTTTGTTTAAACCATTGACCATGTAGCACTCAACTAATTCAATATGAACGCGCACACTCTGTGGGAATAAGTTAGCAGTCAGCGCATATTGTTGTAATGCATCAGTGTACTTATTTGAATACCAATAATAGCGCGCCAATTGAATGTATGCATCTTCGCATGGAAATTTATTGATTACTTTTTGAAACCGAGCCACATTCTCATCATCGTCATGACGATTTATTTTTCCCATAAAAATCGCATGACTAATCAGTGCTGAATAGCTTTTTGGATAATCATGTATTAATCTTTTATAATTTTCTTTTGCATTATTTTTATCTTTCAAAGCATCATAACATTGCGCTAAAAGATGAAGACAGCGTCGAAAATTATTTTTATCATAATTTTCTCGTGGTTGATCGGTAATTTTTTTGCATTCGAGTATGGCTTCATTAAGATCACCGGCATGAAATAATATCCGCGCATTTTGTATAATAACATACGGATCATTTTTATTTGCAAGTTCACTTAACAAGATATCCGCGCCAGTATGATCGCCATACTTTCTTAAAGATGATGCTTTTGTGGTGATAGCAAAAATATTTTTTGTATCTAGCGTACGAATTTTATCGCACCAAAAACGCACTGCGTAATCATCATTTTCACGCCAGTATATTTTTATGAGCCCGGTAGCTGCCCTAATAAACCACTTTTTAAACTTTTCTTGATTGGAGTAAAGTTGAGATTCAATCAACGCACATGCATCTTTAAACTGATCTTTTGCCTGTTTATAATTCCCTAGATATTTTGCAGAAAATCCGTCTTCAATAAGTAACTGAATGTCGCGAGGAAAACGAGCCAATCCTTCTAATACTAACTGGCGTTTTTTATCATGCATTTCACAAAGCCGATAAAAATAACATAATTTTAAAATAGCTTTGGGATCGGTGTTAGTATGTTTGACACGCATTCGCAGAGTCTCTTCTGCTGAGAGAAAAATATCGGTGTGAGAATAATATTCGGAGGAGCCAGGTTCAATTCTCGATTTCAATAACTGAAAAGCTTGCTTAACAATCGCCCGCTTTGATGAGCGAGCTGAAGTCTCTTTTTCTTCCAATTTTCCTGCGTTGAAATCTTTCTTTACTGCGTCAAATAATTCAATTATCGCAGTATTGGTAGTGAGCGCTCTAGCCAACTGCTGATTTTTGTCGGTAATACTAGTATCAGCACCCCTAAGCAGTAATGTTTTCACAATGCTAAAAAGTCCATTTTCTACCGCATAATGCAAAGCTGTTCTACCGAATTCATCACGCTGATTAATGTTAACACGATGGGTAAGTTCGGTGAGATAGCCTATATTCCGTAAATTTCCTTGCAGTACTGCTAAATGTAGTACGGTTTGTCCAGCATCATTGCAAGCTTTCGTACTAGCACCCATGTCTTCAATAAGGCTACGCATGAATTCGAAATGTTTGTCGTCATCATGTAACGCTGTTAGCAGGAGTGCAGTATAGTTATTTTGTCCGCGTGCATTCACAATTTGATATCGATTATATTTAGCTTCAGCACGTTTCAAAATATCTTCTGCGCGTAACGCGTCACATTCTACGCTTGCTTGTAAAAAATCTATTTCTTCTTTTGAAGGCAGGCTTGTTAAGGCTGCGCTGTGTGGACGGTTTTGAATTTTTGTCTTGATATCATTAGCTTGTTTGAAAGTGGAAGCGGCAAGAGAATATTTAGCTTGTTTCAACTGCACATGACCCAACGTACGGTATATAGAAAATTGTTCAATTAAGAATTCACTGTCTTTGAAGTGAGACAATGCCGATTGTAAAGCTACTTCTGCTTCAGGATACTTTTCTTCTGCAATTAAGCCATCGCCTTTTTCATAATCTTCCTGCCAGAGAGGCAAAATCTTCTCTTTTAAGGGTTGAGCATCTTTTACTTCAAAATCATCCTCGTTCGACATGTTTGATTGCGCATCGATGCCTCGCTTAGCATCTGTAGGTTGTTCTACTGAGGGTAAAGTTTTTTTCGTAAATATTGCAGCCATCCGTGGATTTAAACGAGGTCGTGTTCTACCGAATTTTCTTAGAATATTGAGATAAAAGCCAATAGTATTCTCGAGGGTTGCGCCGCATTCTAAAAGAATCTGTGCGCCATCAATATTTCCCGACAAAATTGCCATATCTAATACAGTCAACCCAGAGTTATTTTTTTGTTTCTGAATATCGGGGCTTGTATTGGCAAGTAAGCGCATAGTGCGGTGTTTGCCATTTTTCGTGGCGTGATGTAGTGCATTCTCACCAGTCCCATTTGGGCCATTATCTATTGCTGTTGCATCAGCACCATAGTCAATGAGTAGCTCAACTAAGTCATAATTATCAGCTCGAGCTGCAATAATGATAGGCGTGAATCCATGACAGCCGCGGACACTGTTGACTAATTCTTTATACGATAACAATGCATTTTGTACATCATTAAATTTCCCAGTATAAACATCAAACAAAAATTGAATTTCACGATGTGATTTCTTAATATCAGATAAGTGTAGCTGAATGAAGTCCTCGTCGGCTCTTTTAATTAATTGTTCTAGTGTTTTGAAAAGATGTATGCAGGATTGATAAGTGTTAAGCGCATTAGCTGTTTCCATAGTTTGATTGGCTAGATCAAATAAATTCAGTGCATAGCGTTTAATATATTGTACTAAGGCATGTATCTCTGCAGTTTTAAGTTCGATAATACACGCAATACCCGCAAATTGATGAATTAAGGCATGACAGAGAATTAAATTATCTTCCAAGGAGGATGAAGCCATACTGGCAACAGCTTGGATTAAATAGGGTGCTTTATTTGTCATCTCGTTTATCAAAATATTTTGAAACAATATATGTGCTTTTTTATGTTGACCTTGATTTGCCAAGTCTTTAGCTTGTAACCATGTCTTTAGCGCTGTTGATTTAGTCATCAACGGGGTAGGGGCTATTTCAGGAAAGGAAATTTGCTTCAGCAGCCCAGCTGTCATGTTGGGGACTTCAATGTTTTCTATGCGCCGGAATCCATTTGCAGCAGAAATCACTGCTTGCAATCCTGTTGAGGTACTACGAAGCTCAATATCGACTTTGCCTTCACCTTTAGGAACTTTTGTATGTAATTCGACAGTTGACCCATCTGCCAGCTCTATACGAGTATCTAGCGGCATTAAATTATTTGATGGGGCAAGGATTTGTTTATACCTTTTTTTATCGCTTCTAGTTTTCATTATCGAAGTTTTCTCTCACTTTAAGTGGATAAAATATTTTGTTTAATTTTGCTAAAAACTCATTGATCATGGGTATATTTAAGGTTTGGGAATAGCCTTAGCAGTCTCCACTGTCTCATGAGTGTGAGAAAATTTATTTTTTAATAATAATTCCGGTAGAAAATATTGCGAAAATTTACGCGAAGCATGTTCTTGTGTTCCGCTAAAGCTTTTGTACTCTAAAATAAGCGCCTTGCTCGCGTTTTCATTTTGTATTTTTACAATTAAACGTGTCGCTAGATCTTTTTTTGTGGCGATATATTGCTTTGCTTTTTCATAATTTTGCGCTTCATCATCTTCATTGAATCTTTTCTCTTGGTTGTCCCGACTCGTTACATACAGTTTCGTCATAATACTGTCATGAGAAGTTGGCTGTAGAGGTGGGTCGGAGTCTAACTTAACTACAAGATAATACGGAGAATCAAAGCGCGCTACCTCTCGTTTTAAAATTTCTTTGTTAACCTTATCCTGCACAGTTCTTGAGGTTTCTACAAGCTGATCTAGCAGCACTGTATCTACCTCCTTATTATTTTCAATTCTTGTAAGCAAGGCATTCACTGCTTGAGTTTTTTTAGCCAAAGTAAACGGGTCAGAGCGAATCTCTCTGATCAAATCCCTTATTTCATTATTGAGGGAAATAACCTTTTCATCAGCAGGTGGTTCAGTTGATACACACTTTGATATATTGAGTGAATCAGAAACTATACGCGTTGTTGACATCTATCTGCTACCTGCAAAATTTTAATAGATTTGCATATTATTCTATAAATATTAAGGAATTATTAAGAGATTTTGCCCTGATTCGAGAAAGTCGAGATAATAAATCTTTTACGAGCTTTCTCTAGGTGGCTGTTTGCAATAGTTTAACAGACGATTTTGAGTCCAGGGCAAACGCATCTAAATTTTAGACATATCGTGGCTTAGCAGCTAATCTTGCGGGTTTACTAAAGCAAGAGAAGACTGAAAATGAACCTGAAAGGATTTCTGAGTTACTTTGAAGAGCTAGAAG
>JBDTIZ010000144.1:0-10004 GCA_039936115.1 Gammaproteobacteria bacterium | reverse complement strand
TGGAGTTAAAAACATAAAAAAGACATTAAAAAAATAAAATGTATTTTTTATTATTTAAAGCCCAGACCCCGCAACAAGTGCGGGGTGACAGCTTGGTGTGACTCATATATCCGTAGTCTCCTGCATGAATGGTATTAAAAAATATGAGATAATAACCGCTGGTAATATTTAATTTATAAGGAAATGAAACCTCATGTTAACTGAAAATAAAGCAGAAAATATTATCATAAAAATAATTGAGCCCGCTCGCGCTAGAGAAGCTTGTCGCACAATCACAACCACACTGCCTGAATGGTTTGGTATTCCTGAAGCCAATGCACGTTATGAAGAAGGTATTCTTGAACGATTATCTTTTGCTGCCTATATGGAAGATATTATTGTTGGAATGATTGTGCTTGAATTTCCTTATCCAAGCACAGCTAACATTTATTGGATGGCAGTCAACAAATTCTATCGCAACAAATCTATTGGTACGAAACTTTTAATGACAGCAGAAAATTACTGCTATGAAAAACAACTTTCAACTCTTACAGTAGAAACATTAAGTCCAAAACAAAAGGACGATAATTATCTCGTGACTTATCATTTCTATGAAAAATCTGGATTCAAACCACTTTTTGATAACTACACATATGATCCAGATACTTTAATGGTTTATATGCAGAAAACAATAAGTCTAGATGATTATATTTTTATTGATTTAACACATTCATTATCAGCTGATGTGCCACACTGGGGCATAGATGTTGGTTTTAAATATAATATACGCCAAATTCAAAGTGCAGATGCAGCTGGAAAAATGCAATTTCGCGTTCAACGTTTGGAGATGTCTGCAGGAATTGGAACACATTTAGATGCGCCTTCTCATTGTTATGAAGATGCCGCTGCAATTGATGCGATACCTCTCCAGTCATTAATTACTGTATGCCGCGTCATAGATGTTTCTGACAAAGTACATGATCGTTACAGCGTGACAATAGATGATGTTCGTCAATTCGAAAATCAATATGGAACTATTCCGAAAAATGCGTTTGTGATAATTCATACTGGTTGGGATGAACGATGGAACCAGCCGGGCAAATATCGTAACGAAAAGATTTTTCCCAATATTTCACCTGATGCCGTGAAGTTGTTACTAACACGCAACATAGCAGGCTTGGGGATTGACACACTTTCTCCGGATGCGTTTGGTTCTGATTTTCCAGTTCATCAATTAATTTTGGGTGCGGGAAAATACATCATAGAAAATGTTGCAAATGCAAAACAATTAGATCCTGTGGGGGCGTATATTTTTGCATTGCCAATGAAAATCACTGATGGAACCGAAGCGCCGGTGAGATTGATAGGTATGCAAAAGAGACGTTGAGTCTAGTTAACGAAAAATTAGTTTCTCCAAAAAGCAGGCCTTTTGGGTATAATATATAATATAAGAATAGCAGCCTAAGCTGATTCAATCTGGAGTAATCTTATAGATCCACGAAAAGATCAACCAAATCAATCTCCTATTGAATTTGTTAAGCAGCATGACATAGATAACAAACTTAAAGAGTGCGCTTGCTGCCTGTTCTTGCGGAGAGAAACAGTCAATAATCTGAGAGATTATATTGATAATAATGTTGTCGAGCAGTTTCGACATTGGCCCAAAAGCGAACCTATTCAAATAGTTGATGTGGTAGCCGGTAAATTGTTACAGACAGCTACAATTGTTACAAGTCTAGTCAAGGCAGGCTTTCAAGTTGAGTTAAGTATTGTAGATTCAAGCTTTGACAAAGGCTGGAATAATGATTCTATTAAAACTCTTGTGGAATTATTCTCCTCTTTGAAAAGCCAATCTAAATTCGAATATCCGGCAAAATTAATTGGCGTTTTTACTAACATAGATAGTTACTTAGCGACAGCTAAGGGATTAGAGCCTCTTAAACATGAAGTGGTTACTCGAGAAAATCTTTCACAATGCGTTAAAGAAGGCAAAAAGCGAAGGTATCTCAAAGTCAAAGGAGAAGATGATGAGGAACATAACATTAGAAGACGCAATGAAATTTTTGAAAATGAATTCAAGACGGGGGGCGCATGTAAAAATAAAATGCCCGCGCTTGTCTTAGTTGTTGATGATCTAACTGAATTTTTTCCTTTGTTAGTCAGCCCTGAGGATTATCAAACATTTCCGGAACAATATCGTGACTTTGCATTCCGAAATGAAATCTTAACACCCATCATGCAATTGAATTCTGAAGCCATATTTATCGGTACGCATAAAAGATTTTCATCATCTTTGCTTCAGAAAGTGGAGGTCGTAAAAATTCAGCATGGCGTGGAAAAAGTGCTTTGTTTTGGCAGTTTTGGCGATACAATGAGTTACGGCGCGCCTACGTTTCGGGTGTGTCCTGACGCCAGCACATTAGCTCGAGAGGAATTCAAAGATGACAACCCCCCAAAAGTGGAAGAAAAAGCAATAAATGCTAATTCAGGCGTGATTCCTCAGTTTACTTATAATATTTTGCCTCATGAGCTCAAAGATTTTCTTGGTGGATATTTTTCAAAACGATGGAGCAGCTTTTTATTTAAAACTAAAAATGCAGAAGAATCTTGGAACGCACTGCCTGAAATAGAAAAGATAAAATTGGTAGAGGAATTTTCAAGAGTTTCGACACAGAAAGCCGGACAAAATATTTTACGAATCAAAATTGACACGAATGATTCCTATAAATTACTTTCAGATGTAGAAAAAAACCATGTTACTTGGAAAATGCAACAAGACAGCAAAATAAAAAACGCATTTATATCGCCAGAAGAATACTGGAACAGAATGAGTAAAAAAGAAAAATCAAGTTTACTCACTCAAGTTAGCCGAGATCTCGGTAGTAAGACCAGCATACTAAAATTATGATTCGCAAGAACAAGAATATCACTAGGCTTTGGGCCGATTCTAATTCAAGTTTATCTTCGTAAATTCATAACCGTAGGTACTTCTTCTGTATTTGTTACAGAATAGGCAACCGGTAGATCTGCTACAGAAGGTGTCTGCTGTATTTTTATTTTTGTAAGACTGAATTCAGCTATTTGTAGATCTAATTTTAATCGAGCATTTTCTGTATTCTTTTGTCGAAGCAATGTAGCCATACCTATTTCCATAGTAACAGTTGCTCCATTCAAAAAAGCAGGGATTGGATCTCCACTTGAAAGCGCTATGAAAATCTGCTGGACCCGCTTAATTCGATCAGTTGTTGTAATATCATTTCTAGCATGGATATACGCCTTCTCGAGCGCTTTGATTCTTAGATCTGAACTTCCTGGCTGTAGTAGATCATATTGGTTAGCGCAATTAATATAATACGAAGCGCACTTATCTTGTGCCTCTAAATACTTAGTTGCACCCCGTGGGATATACGCTAGGGCATCTATTTCAAATTGAGCTAAATTGGCCTGTTTAAATTTTTCTGCTAAATTTAACCAAAGCGTTTCTATAAAATCTAATATTTTTTTATTAAGCACAGAACTTTCATAAGAACTATAATCTCTTCTAAATCGTTCTGAAAAAAGATTATGACATTCCCTATGATATGTCATGAGAGCTTCTGCTCGCTGATTTAAAGGTTGTGTATTATTACCATCTGTTTTATTTTCCAAGCTTAGCTGATGGGTGATATAACGATTTTTCGCAGCATCAAAGTGTGCACTGTGATGCCTAACTTGGCTATAGGCACGGAATGCATCTTGCGTGTGGTTATGTTCTTCTAAGAGAACGCCCAGTTGGTAAAAAAGATCGGAAGAAAATTGAGCGGGATGAAAATAAGTATTAGTGCCACATGCAGTCGTACTTATTTCAGCAATAAAACGGAATGCTTCTTCAATATTATTTTCTTTTACTAATTGTAGTAGTCGCTCAGATACCTGTTGTGGTTTTTCTAAGAGAATTTTTTGTAATTCTGCTTGTGTTTTCTGACCCATGCTTGAGTCAAGACTGAGTAAAAATTTAATGAGCTCATCCACCGTCTTGGCGTCAGAAGGCCATTCTGCGTAAAACATCCGCTCATCGGAGTCTGGACAGTAACCTTTAATCCCTGCCTCTTTAAATAAAGAGGCAATGCTTTTTTGATATCTATAGCGACATATCTTCCATTTAAATTGTATTCCAACTCGAGCTTGTAGACTTTGCAAAGAGGTTGGCGCGTAAAAACCCCGTCTATCTTCGAATGGATAACGTTGAAGATGAAGCTCGTAGAAAGTATAATTATTTTCTGGAGGGTCATAGTAAGATAAATTAGGCGCCACTTTCTTTTTTTCAAAAATTGCATTACCGTATTGTGTATCGCTTTTTTTACTAAGCGGAGCATACCCCTCGCTATCTAAACCTGGGGGCATTTTCGAAGATTCTTCAAAGTCCTCAGTCTGCGCCTGCTTTTCCTCAGTTGGAATCTGGGTAGGATGTTCAAAAGTGGCAATATATTTTTTCTTTTTATCAGGGTCTGACAAAATTTCATTCGCCCTGTTTATTTCCTTCATTTTCTCATCTGAATTTCTAGATTTGTCAGGATGGTGTATAAGCGCGATTTTTTTATAAACTTGTCTAACTTCCTCGTCAGTAGCTTCTGTGTGCAGTGGTAATCCCAATGTTTCATAAAATCCAAGTAATGCTTTGTGTGGAGGAACATTTACTGGAATGTTCGAAGGGACAGATTGCGGCTTTGGTTTTAGGTTATAAAAACTAAACATGTGAACTTTTCCTCTTTTTCTAAATGCGTATAGATCGTTTTCTATCTGCAGCAATAAAATTATTTATTTTATTTCCAATACTTTGCAATAAAGAAGAACTGTCATGATGCTTTGATCGAGTGGCTTTGAATTTATATGACCCGCGCATAATTCTCATGGTTAAACAATGCGTGATTTTACACCAAGCGGGTTAATTTTGCACTGATTATAGTAAAAATATGATTTGACATATATTCATTTTATTTCGCCAAAAGTGCTTTTTAGTTGACCAAAAGCCCCGTAAATGTTAATTTTGATGTAATTTGTACAATTAATGGCTAGTGCTTATTTTTCAAATGCTTATAGGAATAAGGACATTTTATGGTTAATCTGCGATCTCACAAAAACCAATCGGTGATTAATCTATTCACCAATTTTAATTCACTTGAAAAAAAATATGAGTTGTCACAGACGCAAAATGCGAACATCCGTAATTCTTTTTTAAATATAGCTCCTGATGCTCACACTAAAATTAGCGAATACTTAACCGCGTCAGAAGTGTTATTTACAAGTCAAACATCAAAAGCGGCGCGCGCGAGTAAATTTACTGATGAATTTGTCAAAAAGCTTATTGCCAAAACAATTAATCTTAAATATACAAACCAGCCGCTTAATAATCTACAAGTCATTTCATTAGCGCTATCGCACGGTAAATTTAATGAAGTGAATACTATGTTAGTGCAGATGGTGACAAAAGCTAGCAAAATAAACAATATCGACGCCTATTTGAAAGTCTTGTTACTCAAGTTAAAGACTGAGCTCAATAAGAAATTAACAAGAGTTGATATTATAAAAATGGCTGCGGAGCTGATGGAAGATGCGCTTCTAAAAATGTATGAGTTAGGAGAAACTAAATCGTTAGATGAGCAACAATTAGCAAAGCTTAATCCTTATTTAATATTAATTAATAGTTTATATACAGTGATTATTGAACCGTTACTTTTGTTTGGCGAACGAAAACAATATCGCGCTAATATTAGTCCACTGCTGCAAAGTCCTAACAAGGCGATAGCCATGTTAGCGATTATCATACTTGGGAGTAAAGATGCGGAATATTATGATGCCATTATCAATGCAATTTCTGCCTGGGATTATAAATCTCATGATTTAGCCTTACGGATATTACCTATGTTATCTGAGGGAACCTATTGCCCAGAACAGTTGATGATGACAGAGAATCAGCTGAAGGATCCGGCCATGATAATCAGACAGATACATAACCAAGCAAAAGGATACCAATTTCATTTCATTCGGTTCATGCAAGATGATAAGGACGGATTACGTCGGGCAAAAGTATTTTTCGAACAACTTATTTCAAACTATTTAGCAATAATGTTTCGTCGAACGTGCGATAATAGCGACACTGAGCATTCAATCAAATTGCAAGGTATCCTTGAATTTTGTAAACGGGATATGGATTTTGGTGTTTTATTAAGAACTGTCTCCGTTTTTTCTAGAAATAAGATTGCCGAGAAATATCAATCTGACCTGGATAATTTGAAGCAATTTATTAGAAAGCAATTTTCACCATTGCTTAAGATTGCAATAGCCAACACATTTGCTTCTACCGCGCCGAGGGCAATAGAATCTGATTCATTTGTACAGGTGTTGAATTTATTAAGAGCTATCAATAGTGTAAATAAGATAAATGTCACATGGCTATATCAAGTATTACATCAATTCATGAATTTGCCACCGCACTCATCTGCAGATACGGCAGTTAATAAATTTATCGGACAGGTAATGGATAATAAAGCTGAGCCAGAAGAAGATAAGGATAAGCGTCGCTCGGAATTGGTAGTAAAATCAACTGTCGATAATAAAGTAATTAATCAAAAAAAAGAATCTATAATTTGGATGGATTTGATTTTAAGCGCATTCCCTAATCATAAGATTGTTAAGTTAGATAGCTATTTTGAAAGCAAGCTTTTAAGTGAAAAATTAAGTTCGCGCATGATTGCCATTTTTTATTTTACGCAACGGATAGATTATATTTCGCCAAATGACGCTCTCATTAAAAAGATTCTGATTTCATTGTTTCGTTGCGATTATTTCGCCGCCAGACGAATGTTAGGAAAATTTTCGGATCAAGAAGCTTATATTGTAGAAGTGATTAATAAATTAATTTCCAAATTAACACCAGAGGGAATTAACAGTATGATGCTTATTTTAGGCGATAATCTAGGCTCGGAGCAAGAAGCGCCGGGGGTTGGGTTCTACAGTAGAATCTTACACTTTACATTTTTTGATAAATACAACTCCTCTCAAGCAAAAGTCGTGTCGCACTGCGTAAAAATGCTCGTAGATCCGGAATTGACACCAGAGGTTAGAGCAATCCTAGGGAGCGATATTTCTAAGTTATGGGAGCGTGTTAATGTGACACGCCCTCAAATTTATCAGTTAGTGTGGGATTCATTAAGTGCGGTACTGACTGCGGGAAATCGCTACCAACGACAATATGCAGCAGAATTATATTTGCGTTTGCCTATTGAAGTGACGGTAGATGAAGAATTAACAAATATCATCAATGCATTGCAATTACCCTTGATGGAATCTCAAGATTATGCGCTAAATTATTTCCTTGCTTATGTCGATAGGTTACATAAAGCAAAATCATTTGATATTTTGGATATTTTAGCGGATGACGTTATTGATAAATTAAAAAATCCGCAAGCTCAGGCGAGAGCAGCACTTGAGTCCGCATTGAAATTGCTCGTCATTCGCTTTGATGAGAAATGTTGGGCAAAATACAAAACAATATTAGCCGCGATGAAATTTCAAGATAGCGTTTTCTTTGCATCATTATCACAGCTTAAAGATTATGGTGTGGAAATTCTAACGCCTTCCGATCCAACTGAAGAAGCTGATCTTGGTAATGAAGTCGAGTTACTGGCGCAGAATCAAACTACAGATGAATTTTTAGAACAGAAATCAACATTGATTGAATCAAGTATGCGTACTTCACAAGTTACGGAGCCAGTTGCTGTATATGACGAAGAGACTGAAGAACACATGTTACAAATAGCACTGATGGAATCAATGACTTCCGTTTCAGTGCATGAAAGTAAGAGAGCGCCTGATAGTCAAACTAGGTTTTCGCTAAACTCTAGTGTTCAACCGACTTATCCCTCTCACGCAAATTCATCTGGTTTCATGTGGAGGCCGAATAGTTCCGATGTGAGTCATTTCATAGAACATAAATCACAGCAGGATCCAGCAAATATTCCGGAACAATTAACGAGTAGTAGCGGCTATGCGCAGGCAATGAGGATATTTAAACCTGCAGCTGCTGATACAATAACAGCCCAATCAACTACACAAACAAACACGAATAAGGCTAGAGTACATATTGCAAATGCGATTGAAATCGCCCTGCCTTCATCAGATGCAGTTGCTTTGCCCCTAAAGAGGCTTAAACGGTAGCCAGTGTTGGCAGATTAACCTTGGCTTATATCCTGAGACGAACTTTCGTTTTAATATCGTCATTAATTTGAGATTTATCTAATATAATCTGATTGTATTTGATTGTGTCTGTAAGCGCTCGATCAAATGCTGGCCCAGTAAATAAAGTATTTAAATCAGGAGTAGAATATCCTTTTATCACTTTATTAAATTCATCGCTAACTTGAGGATACTGAAGCACATATATAAGCTCATGAAATGAATGCGATCCTGAAATATATACCATTCTTGCCATAAAACATTTTAAGTATAATGAAAGCTGCTCAAAAGTTTCAAAACTAAATACATTTTTTTGATTAGCTAAAAATACAATACTTCGTATCTGTGCAAGCATGGTGCCTGAAATTCCTGCGACAAAAGGATGAACCAATAAACGACGGCTATGCCTTATCCATGCAGAGCCATTGTCTGGAATATATCGGTCAGGAAATCGAGTAGATTGAAAAGGGGAGCAGGCCTCTATGCGATCAATTGGCATATTTGGAACAGGCATACCACTTTTTTGTATTCCAGTATGAAAAAAATGACTTACCGGTGTAGTAGGCTTCGCTTGACGACGATATCCGTCTTTATTATAAATACTGTTTGGACTATCATAGATTGCTTCCAATGAAGGCTGAAAGAACATTTTTCTCTGAGCAAGACAGCCACCTACATATCCACAGAAATAAAGATTCATTAGTGCTTTTTTATCACTTTCCGAAAAATTCAAATAATATTTTTCGGGATATTTGAATTTATGCTTAAGCTCATTAAAAAAATGGCGATCACTAATGCCTTCTACTGCAGAATGCAGAATATCTTCTCCTGCATATTGACATAACAATTTCATAAACTGGCTTAATTTTTCTTTATTTAATTGTGGTACACAATCCAGTAGTGTTTCATATGCTAAATGTGTTTCAAAATAACGTCTAGTGGGATCGTTATCAATAATAGATGATTCTGTAGAAACACGATATTGGTCTAATAAGCACAGCTCTTTTCCATCCTCTAAAATATTATTAACAAGATAATAATGCACTTTCGTTTCAACACCGCTCAAATAAAGCATTTTTATGGTTTGCAACATATCTAACTGATCATGGAGCAATGTCTTTATCTTGGAACTACTTATACCAAATTTTTTATAGTGATCGATCATAATTAAAAGCGCTTGTCCAACAGAGATTTTAATTCTATTCATCACTTTATTAGATTCATCCTCTTTTTCTTCCAAAACAATTCTTGGCTCTGGTATGTCATATTGGCTAAGTATCTCTGTCTTTCTTCCATCATCCAAAATACAACGGACTATATCGAGCTCTTTTTTAGCTTTAGGCCCGGATAAATAAATCATTCTTATTGCTTTTAGCTCATCGGCATTTTTGATGCCTTGTTTTTTATAATGATCCATCATAATTAAAAGAGCTTGCTCCATATTTATTGGGATTTTATGAGCTTGATCAGCTAGTTCTTCTAAGGCGAGCGTTTCTTTGCTAATAACTTCTATCTCTTCCTGAAAACTTACAGAAGGAGATAAGTCATTGGCAGTTATTTTAGATTCAAATTTTGTGTTTTGAGACAGCATCACATTACTCGCAATAGAAATTAATTAGCAGCAACTAATATACAATATTATGCTTAAAGAAATGTTAAGGACAGGGTTTCCAGCCAATTGCTCCCAGGGCAAACGCATCTAAATTTTAGACATATCGTGGCTTAGCAGCTAATCTTGCGGGTTTACTAAAGCAAGAGAAGACTGAAAATGAACCTGAAAGGATTTCTGAGTTACTTTGAAGAGCTAGAAG
>JBDTIZ010000143.1:0-8590 GCA_039936115.1 Gammaproteobacteria bacterium | reverse complement strand
TTGGTTTGATTTCTTCGTCGGGAAGCGAAATATATTCTTGTGCATTAGGTTGATTAATTAAGCTTGAAATTAATTTACTTAATGAAAAACTGAAATGGCTCATTTGGTTCTACGTCCTTATTGTAATCGCATCATTAATAGATTCAAAATGAATTGTATCTTAATTACATAAATAATCAACATCATTACAACTTCTTTTTTATTTAAATTTCACCTAGAGTGGATAGACTCTGAGGCACACTGAGTAGGATTTGAATGTGTCTGGTAAAGCCGCACCCGTTTCCGGGCACAGCTCCCAGGCGAAATATCCACTAACAAAAAAGACGATCAGGAGTTAGCAGTGGTGTGTTTGCATTTACTGCAAGTTTGTATGGTGTATATTAATACTCTTATTATCCAAGAAGTATTATCAGATCCAAAATGGATGAATAAGCTGCCACCCGAGGATAAGCGAGCATTAACACCATTATTGATCATTGAATCAATCGGACAGCATGGAGATGTAAAACAGGAATGGGTGACCCTGAAAGAAGCAGTTTAAATATTATGCACTTGGCGGCTGGTCGGACGTAGTTTCACAGTGGGCTAAATAGAGCGATGAGTGTCAACGTTTAACTAAAGATGAAATTATATCATCACTTAGACAGTTAAATTTAATGGTCAGTATTAACTTGGTTGATAGAGCTTGAAAGTAAAATAAAAATATTTTGTGTAATAATTTTTCATGGAAATATTTTCAATAGTTAAAATATACGGCAAAATGTTGTAGTTTGTACGGATGGAGTTTTTTCCTCTGGAATATTGATTGCAGTCTCTTGATTTTGGGCAGTGTTTGCAAATCTACCGTGTCTATTAAGATCAGTTGATGGAGTTCTTTGTCGTTGGGAACTAAAGCCTACCTGAATGTCGACTAATTCTGTTTTTTTAAACTCTGCTTCCACTTTTACTTTTAAGCTAGAAGTCAGCAAATCTTGTTGTATTGCTTTATCGAGTACTTGAGATATAGCGTTAAAAAGTAACAGAGAGTGTTGACCATAAATTGTGGTGGAAAATCCATGATTTGCAAGTTGGCTGTGATGGAGAAGTAAATCTTCTACCGCAGTTTCTAATGAAGGACTGTTTTTTATTTTTTTCCATAATTCGACTATTGAGCCAATCCGAAACAGACTTATATACCAAGAATAGGAGCCATTTTTCAATGAATTCATTTTTTCAAAATCATCAGCTGTGATTACTTGTAATATTTTTTTATCAGAAACCTTTGCGGCGATATGTTGTGAAAAAGAAAGGTCTTTTTCTATTTGTTGATAAAGAGCAACAAGCTCATTGTTTAGCAACTGTTGTAATTGTGGTAATGACATTTAGTTTATCACCCTTAAGAGTTGGTTTTTTTTGGACTTTATCTTGGTGATGAGTATATAGAATTTACATAAGCGTTCAACCAAATGCTATTGGCTGAACGCTTACAAAAAGTTAGCTTTATTTTTCACCGACAATTAAGGGAAGCAGCTATCGAAGGGGTGCGTTTATCATCTCTATCCAATAATTTTTTTAGTCTACTTGCGCCGCAAAACTCCAGATGCGGATTGATTTTTTGCAACTCTTTTAATCCATCGTGGTAGTATTGCAATCTATTTCTTGATAATGAGCTTATCGGTTCATATGTAAAAATATCTTTTGATTCAAATTGTAATTTAAATAAATTATTTAAAAAATCTTCTCCTTTTTGTGTCATATCGAGCGCACATTTTAATATGCCAACGATATAAAAAATATTATTTAAACGTAGTAATTCATCAAGCCCTCCTGTTTCTTTAAAATGAAAACAACCGGTGCTATATGTTGAATTAGCAATAAGTGAGTTCTTTTCTTGGCCAGGATAAATATAACATGGGTCGTCATCAACAAAAACTGTAAGAGTTAAATTTTCCGTATCTTTTAAAGTAACCTCTAAATCTTTTTTTAAATTCCCCGAACGTATTCCAAACGATTTTTGTGCATTTCTTTGAATTTCTGTAATGGCTTTCATATCACCACGTGATTTAATTAGCACACGATGTTTTATACACGTATATTCTTCTTTACCTAAAGCATGTGACAAATATTCTTGAACAAATAATTTATTGCGCGCTTCA
The DNA here is from genome assembly GCA_039936115.1 of Gammaproteobacteria bacterium. GTDB lineage: Bacteria > Pseudomonadota > Gammaproteobacteria > DSM-16500 > DSM-16500 > DATIJJ01. Next base: position 6,455 of record JBDTIZ010000143.1, on the reverse strand, counting down.
ATCCCACTGCTAAAAAAAGAAATTCGAGCCCCAAGAACATGATGCAACCATTTGGCAAACTCAACAGACCCTGCATGTAAAACTTGTAAAGCAGTGACGGTGGGTTCAACTAAAAGTTGAAGTATATTATCCGTTGCTATTCCATTTTTTCTAAACGTCTCTAAATATTTCTGTATTTCACTATCATCTGAGGCTACTGCTCCTGTTGAGATTGTATTGTCAATATCTAATACAACATGCAAGCCTTGAAGGGGTTTTTGCTCTACATCTTTAGTTATCACTTTTTCTTCGCCATTTAATTCGTCTTTCTGCGGGGGAAGATCTGGTAATATATTTAAATCCATTGAAGCTTTTAATGGTGCCGATTGGCCAGAGAGAAGCTCTTCCAGTTCATCTTCGCTGTCTGAGTCATCATAGCCACGTAAAACAGTAGGTCTTTTGTAAGTATCACTACCAATCCAAGTATGTAATGTGCCGTCAGAATTTAAACTAATTGCTATCACGTTTCGTTCTCGGAATGTTTCTCTCAGAGAATATACTTTATGCGGGTGATTACCGGAAATACTCGGTATCTCAAGCAACATCTTTTTGGAGGTTAAGATTATGATCTTACCATTTTTTAAAACCTCAATCTCCCTTACATCTTGCTCAAGTAAATTGATAGCAGTTCTTGCTTTTTCTTTGCGTGTTTTTAAGTCCCATTCTACTAGAAATACAATCGTTTTAGCATAGCATGCGCGTGTTGTAATCAAATTCCCATTAGGATGAACGGCTAACACACAGTCTTTTTGTGAGGTTGGTTTATAGTAAGGATTGTCACGATAGAATTCTGGAGATGCTTCCAGCTCAAACCAATCAATGACTTTATTTTCTTTATTATAATAATAAACATAGATTGAGCCGCAGAGAGAGGCAATTGCTTTTCCATGATTGGGTAGGTCTTTTTGAGAGGTCGCTGTGATTGTATATTGTTGTGAAACGCTATTTCTCAACGTATCAGTTGCATATTCGAATATTTCATGTTGTTCACTGGTTGATTCTGCTTTTTCATCAGCCAGCTTAGATAATATTTTTGTGTCGGAGGATTTTTCTCTGCTTTCCATATTGTTTACTACCTTCTTATCCGGTATAAGCCGATAACTTTTCTGTAGAACTGCATGATACATACACCTCAGCCTAGATTCAATCTTGACTTTTTTCAGCTCAGCGCATTGATTTATATAATAAAATTCGTTAGTCTTGCCGCCTCTCACAATGGACAATTTACTCGCATGAATCACGGCAAAGAGCTACCCAAAGTAGTAGATAAATCACAAGCTGATATCGATGCCGCTATTGCCGCCATTAAAGCGAGTGAAATAGAAAGCGGCACCAAGGATTTTGCCATTTCTTGCATTAAACTGGCTGTTTGGCTGCCCAAAGCGCTACTTGAACACAAAATCAAATTATCGAATTTACGTAGACTCCTCTTTGGCCTTGGCAAGAGAGACAAGAAAAAGCCAAAAGATGGGGAGCAATCTGACACTACAGATAACGCTAAACATAATACTGATACGACCACGCCAACCAACCCAGAATCAATTGAAATGGAAACGCCAGTAACGACAAATGAAATTGCTAAACCAAAGCCTGGTCATGGCCGTTTGCCTCATTCAGCCTACACCAATACAATTGAGCATCAGTTAACAACTGCCGAATATAAAGCAGGAGATCCATGCCCAATGCATTGCAGCGGTAAATTATATTGCATTGAGCCAGGCATTGTTGTGCGCGTTAAAGGACAAAACTTAGCGGCTGTTCACAAATATTGGATTGATAAATTACGCTGCGCATCGTGCAGTTATATCATCTCAGCGGATGTTCCAAATCATGTTGGAACAGAAAAGTATGATGCAGCGTTTAAAGCAATCCTAGCATTGCAAAAATATTACGTTGCTGTTCCTTTCAACCGACAAGCTTATTTTCAATCTTTGCTAGGGGTGCCATTACCAGCATCAACACAATGGCAACTCATAGAAGAGGTCGGTGGTGCTGCACTTCTTGTATTTCCAACATTAGAGCGACTGGCTGCAAATGGAGAGCTCGTTCATAATGACGACACACCTGTTAAGATCACTGATATCATTCGCCATAATCGCACGAACCCAATTAAAAAGCGCACGGGCATGTTTACAACTGGAATTCTGTCGCGCACAGACCAGCGAGATATTGCGCTTTTTTATAATGGCACAATGCATGCAGGCGAGAACATGGAAAAATTACTCAAAAAGCGTGATGCACAAGCGGGTGAGATTATACAAATGTGCGATGCGTTAAGTCGTAATATTCCCGCATCATTTAATACCATTCTCTGCAATTGTTTAAGTCACGGATTTCGCAAATTTGATGAACTAAAAGAATTTTATCCTGAGCCATGCATTCGAGTCATTGAGCTTATTGCCACTGTATATAGAAATGAAGAGCTGACCACTAGATTGATCAAACAAGAAAGACTTGAATATCACCAACACTACAGCACTCCAATCATGAATCAATTGCATGAGTACCTTGTGCATCAGTTGGAGACAAAGCAAGTTGAGCCAAATGATTCACTTGGAAAAGCCACGCGATACATGTTGAAACATTGGAACGAGCTGACTCAATTTCTACGTATTGCTGGGGCTCCGCTCGACAACAACGTATTGGAGCGTGCATTAAAAAGCCCAATTCGTGGACGACGTACTTGGTTATTTTATAAAACCGAATATGGCGCCATGATTGGCGGCGTTTTAACGAGTGTTATTTACACTTGCGCACTTGCAGGGATTAATCCATTGGATTACCTCATTGCGCTGCAAGAACATAAAAGTCAAATTGTTAAAGAGCCGGAGCGTTGGCTACCGTGGTGTTATCAAGATACCCTAGCAACATCGCTGGTTGCATGATTCGCTACACATCGCCAATCTTTTGGAATAGCTGCTTTCATGGGATCGCCTTGCGCCAAGAGAATTTGCAGCTCACTTGCGCGAAGTGAAACCGTGCAGGATTTACCTGTTGGCCACCAAGCAAGCTTACCTTGGCTAAATCGCTTTTGGCATAACCAAAATCCACTTGCATCATATACGAGTAATTTGACTGATGTGCGTGCACGATTTGTAAATGCGAATATCGTTCCGCTGAAGGGATCACATAATAGTTTTTGCTGACATTGGGCTTTAAGACCGCAGATGCCTTTTCTAAAATCAATTGGTTCTACTGCAAGTAACAATCGGTGTTGTGGTGTGATTTGTAACATCGTCACTCCATAAATTGATTGATAATTGCGGGTAATGATGTAACTGGAAGCGCGCTTATTTTTAGCATCCCACCATTAACACGATGCAATTCAATTGAGCATATACTCTCAGAGTGAGGGTACGATGTAATTGGTTTGCTTGCTAATGATGAAGACGTATCCATTCGTGCCTCAACAAAATTAATACTTGGATGCGTTTTGATATTATCTTTTATTTGGCTGATGTTGATTCTTAGAACTTGCGTAATATCCGTTAGCGAATAACATCCAATAAGCGTTTTAACTTGTTCCCACAAATATTCAGGAATTCTTTCACGTTGTTTTTTACGAGTTGTTCGCCAATGCTCGAAATGGGATTTAACTTCATCTAAGGATAGTAGATTTTCTTGCATGGCTTGCTGCCTCAATTGAATATTAAGGCGGATAGATTAGTTATTAAATACGGGGAATGTCACGCAGCGTTGCCGAAAACCCAGGTTAAATTTAATGGTCAGTATTAACTTGGTTGATAGAGCTTGAAAGTAAAATAAAAATATTTTGTGTAATAATTTTTCATGGAAATATTTTCAATAGTCGAAGGCATGTACCTAATTCTATGAATAGTACATTTTCCATGCTAAACTTTTAATAAGTTATTTGTTTTATCGTGCTAGAGATGGCTATTTATCATAGATAAATTATGTCTTTTAAAAATGTAGGCGGTTTGAATGCAAAGATTGTTAGCATGGAAAAAAAAGTTCTTTGTAGTGCTTGCTATTGTTTTATTAGCAATAATATTCTTTAAACATCTTTTTTTACAACCAGTATCTTCTCAAGATTTATTTGCACCGTCCAATATAGCGGTTAGTGAATTTTTGCAGGAAGCGGCTAATTTTTTACTTAAATGTTTGTTTGGATTGTTTATAATCATTATTGCTATGAGTGTTATACAGCATAAAATAAATAAGCATTAACTAAGACAATGGCTCCATGTGCATATGCGGCTAAAAGTTCTGTAGAATTCGTAACAACCTGATTATTAGGTAAGATTTTTCAGTCATAAAAATCGAATGTTATTTTTTAAGATAAAATTATTTAGAATCAATTGGTTGCAGTTCCATACGTAACTTTTACTTGCATATACACGCGGAGTCAGAAATGGCTAACCATCCGATTTTTCTATCAGCAGTTGTAGAAGAAAAGAGAGCAGGATGTATTTACAGAGCGAGTAAAATTTTTAGCTGGCTAAAGCCCTATGTTATTTGTGATAAATATTACTATCACGAACATATTTGTATATAACCGCGGTTATGCGGTTGGAGGCAAAGAATCAAAAAACAAATGAATACGATCAGTTGTCCATACTGGAATCCCAACACCAAAAAAATCCTGATCTTCTGTCCAGATAGGACAATTAAATAATAGAGCTGTTGCTACTGCTGGCCAATCTCGTATATCGCGTTTCATTCGTTGTTGTGCTTCAATAGCACGTTCTTGATAAATGCTTTCATCTACTATTTTCAGAAATTTTTTAACAAAAGAGAAAACCTCTAATGCGGGCTGAGATGGCATGCCACGTTTCTTAAAAAGAATAGGTAAATATTTTTCAGCTTCTTCTATACAAGTATCAGGTGTGAAAAAATCTACTCTATCGCTAAATGTTGTTAAATATAGCCCTACTTTTTTGCCTAATGTTGCACGAATAAGAATATTCGCATCTAAGACTAATAAGGTCATTACTTTTCCTTTTTTTCTTGTAATACATCAAATTCCTTTGATTTTTCTTCTCGCACGGCACGAAAATCTGCAAATAGTTCCTCTTCAGTCACACCACTGGACAGCAGAAGCCTTTCAAGGTTTAAAGCGGCTTGTTTTAATGCATCTAATTCGGCTGTTTCGTGATGATGTCGCGCTGGTATATAAAACCCTATTGTTTCACCATGTCGCGTAATAGCAACTGGTAGTGATGTCATCAGATATTGTGGAAGATTGGCACGAAATTCACGCATTCCCACTTTCATTATGTTATCCATAAAATATACCTCAACTAATAATTATGTGTACCCATGAGTACACAATAACATATTTATTAGATATTTGTCAAAATGCATAGTAGCAAATATACTTTCTGCCCTTAGTATATAAAGAACTGCTGATTATCTAATAAGTTATGGAAGACTCGAAAAATGGAAACAGCGGAAGAGTCTCCTAGTTTTCCGCACTATGCATGATATTTCCAGTAAAATTCCTTACCGGCACATGATTTTATCATTTTAAATCATAATCATACGTGAATTTTTCAATTTAAGCACAAAAGCTACTATTATTTTAAGCTGAAACTGTGTATTTTAAGAACAAATGCCTATACGATACTAGTTCATTAAAACGGTCGTTTTTTTAGACTAACAATTAAATAAATCGGGGACTTTTTATGGCAATACAACGATTTTTTGCTCAGCATTTACCTCTACTCCCCACCACCTTCGGAATAGGAGTTGTTGCCGGACTTGGTTCTGGATACAGCTGTGCTGAACTTGAAATGAAAGGGCTTCATAAAAATTCAAAATTATTAAAAACCGCTCCAGCTATTATCTCATGTCTTGCGATAGGCATGAGAATTGTAGATGCCCCTAGAGAAGCTATGCCTAATCTTGCGCTTTCTAGTGTACTTGGGTTTTGCGTCGGATTTTGTCTAGCGTATAGTATGACGCAGTATAGCTTACAAGCGTCAGGTCCCAAGCCATTTTGAGATATAAAAAAAGAAAAGATATTTAGTCTATGGGAATAAAGGATCTGTCAAAACTGAGTCCCAAATTAGGGCACGTGTGGGCGGTAGACCACCAGTACTCGACAACAGACAAATTAATCGAATGATTGAAATATACGACGAACAAAAAAATACTGTCGCAGAGATTTGCAAAATTTATAATATTAGCCGACCATCTTTTTACAACTATCTTAAACGGCGGAAAAAATTAAATGAGATAGAAAAAAATAAATTTAGTGATTTTTTATAGGGGTTTTTAGTACGCTTCTTGCCTGAACCCCTTTTTATATTTTTTTTACTCGACAGGAGCTATTCATACTAAAACATCAACCGCTTTTGACCTGAAGCAATAGCAGATGGTTTCATGGATTTTGTTAAAAGATTTTTTGACGTGCTGCATGGAAAAACCTTGCATTAGGATTTTCAACTACAACA
>JBDTIZ010000142.1:0-2961 GCA_039936115.1 Gammaproteobacteria bacterium | reverse complement strand
CTTCTAGCTCTTCAAAGTAACTCAGAAATCCTTTCAGGTTCATTTTCAGTCTTCTCTTGCTTTAGTAAACCCGCAAGATTAGCTGCTAAGCCACGATATGTCTAAAATTTAGATGCGTTTGCCCTGGTATTTTTCGGCATTCCCTACTTTCTTAATATTCCGTTAAGCTTATTATGGCAAAATTTACTCAACAAACTTAACCTAAGAAATATTACAAAATGACTAGTAGTTCACGAACCATCACTAAAAAATTATCCGTTATTCCTATCCATCTGATTTGTGAAGACAAAGATTTTATTGATCGCCTCGTTAAAATTTTGCTGCCACCTGATGCAAACAAACATAAACGAAAAAAAATTCGTCGAAAAGCGCGTAACATAGCAAAATTGATGGGCGAAGCTCTAGTCAGTTGTATCAGCGAGCAGAATGTCAAACCATTTGAAAGCTTCTTACAAAACTTTTTAACATTTACAAAAGAACAGCGTTATCAGATTTTTCAAGAATGCCATAGACACCTTAATAGCACTGAAGTTGATTTCTCAGAAAAATTTCAAACATCCTGGCAATTATGGGGTATACGTTGGGTCAGCGAAGGTGGGTTGTTAGTCACATTGAATAAACAACTTAACCAGGCGATTAAAGTGAATGAAACAAACTCTCAAGCCTATTCCTTACAGGATAGTTGCAAAGCAGCAACGCAGTGGATTATCTCGCTGGATTTTGAAGCTATCCTACTTTTTGGGACCATCATTGGTGGAGCATTACTAGTGCCTGTCGCTAATGCAACACCAACGTTAGCCTCTGATAATTGCGCTAAAGATGAATCACCTCTAACCTATTCATGGCAAAGACAATGCCCAAGCCACGTTTCTTTATCGCAAACCATGTCATCTTCTAATGCTAATTTTCTCTATAAAAATTATTTAGTTCATTCTAATTATCCATTGGAATACGTAAAAATATTTGCATTTGGGTTAACACACGCTGCGCCATGGGATACAAATATACCCCACTGGAATGCAAATCAAGCTCGGATTGCAGCAGATATTAGCGCTGTTGCCAGTCAATTGGATTGTGTTTATCAGGAAGGAAGATCTTTACATGATCAATCTATTTGCCAAATTGATCCAAGACATTTGCTAGCAAATGGGATGAGTGCGTTTCAGAGTCCGTCATTATTATGGTGTTCGGGATGGGAAACTAATATGACTCTCTTAAACAAAGTAGTTGATACTGCTGTATTGCTACATAAAACAGTAAATACACTCGTTGAAACAGAAAATAAAGCACAAGAAGAACTAACAAATCTTCAGACAGAAATCAAAACGACAGCCACAGAAATTGAAATATTACACTCTTCGACTAGTTCTTTTGATAATATATTGATTCGCCTGCGCTTGAAAGAAGACCCTACTTTAAAGTTACAGGAGAAATCCAACATACTATTAGTACAACAAAAAAATCTACTTGAAAATAGAATAAAAGTGCAAGCGAAGTTAATTGAAGATATGGCAACTCTGCAACAAGTCCAGCCTGTTCTTGATGAAAAAATAACAATCCATGCTAGAAATAAAGGAATTATCGAGGTAACAAACGCGGTTTCTTGCGGCATTGATGAATTTATTCCCTTTCGCACTCAAGATCAACGCAAGTTTATTACTGCCGGTTCACGGCATTTCTTTAGTACTACTAACTCTATGCACACATTCTCTCCAGAAGAAAATATCGCCGAATTAAGACAACATTTTGAAAATGTAGAAGCCAAAGGCCAGCCAGTTGCTTTGCTCTGTTCGCTTCATGATGAGGCTGCTTCACAATTGATAAGAAATAATAATTAATTAGGAGTGCTGTAGCATGCTTTCAAATAATAGCCCGGAGTTTAGCTTTATCGGCATAGAAGAAGTAGAAATCATCACTGCGGACACATTAAATGACATGCCCTCTCATACAGCATCACCCGCTGAGCTATGGGATTCTTTATCGGAAAAACATAGTGGCGACAAACAGAGGATGGTCGAAGATGTTGAACCTTTAATAAAAGACTTGCTTGAGAAAGGGCGAGCGGATTTTGCAATGGAATTTGCTATCTATACAATCAATAAAAAGGAAGTGCAATGTTTCGCTTTTGAAACAATAACAACTCTAGCCAGGGAACTTGTTCAACAGAACTTCGCTCTGAAAAACAATCTTAAATTTATTCATCTCTTAGAACAACAAACTTTTAAATACGGCGATCCGCTAATTGCCTTTGTGTATATGGCTGAAGCATATGGGTATCGAGATAAAAAAGAATCTTATGAATTTTTAGCTGCCATTTTAGAAATTTATTGTCCACGAGCTGCTGAAATAACGATATCCGCAGTAGTCCATTCGCTTGCTGAAGCCATGCATAAGGCAGAACGCCCTATGGAGACACACATAATAAAAGACTTATTTAGCAAGACCCCGAAAGAATGGCACGCAGCACTTTTTAAGGAGATAGAAGCATTTGTTCCCGATAAACTTCTTACTTTAGTTCCACACACCACAGATGCTTGCGCAAAGTTGAAAAATGATGTCATGATTCACGCGGCTGTGAAGACCGCGCAAATAAAAAGCGAAGAAAAAGAAAATAAAGATATCTTACCGAAAAATGCGATTACACCGAACGTTGTTTCTTCTATCAGTTTAGGTTTTATGAAAAATACTAAAATGAATAAGAAGAATAAAAAGCAAAATTTTACTCGTGATCGCTCGAATAACCAGTGCAAGATGCTAATCAAGAAGTAACACAAATTCAAGCAAGTGAATAAATATTTGCTTCATTCTTTTATTATAGCAAAACCGGCGGAAATTTTTTAATGACCCCAATGTCCAGACCAGCGCCCCAGAAATTTTTAGGCTACTCTAACCTGTATTAAAATTAATAAAAAAATAAATAAATTGTTACCGCACTTGTGGGTATGTGGCTGATCCGCAGGA
>JBDTIZ010000141.1:0-11055 GCA_039936115.1 Gammaproteobacteria bacterium | reverse complement strand
GACGAAAGACGCATTAGCCTTAGAGCTTCCCTACAAGCGTTATTCATTGGTGTTTAATACATCTGTGTGGAGAGATACTTTGCAAAGTTTGGAATTCCGTCGTGATTACAACTATGGTGCAAGCAATGTTGCAACAGGTTCAGGCATTTCAGCGCCTACCGCGAGTGGAAAACAAGACTCTGCTGTGACATTCCAATTTGATGTTTATTTCTAATCTCGCGTAACATTGTTACCGGGCATAACTCTGCACCCCGCACGTAACATGTCACCCTGCACGTAACTCTGTCACCCCGCACATAACAATGTCACCTCGCACTTGAACTTGTCACCCCGCACTTGTTGCGGGGTCCGGGCTTTAAAACATAAAAAAATCATTTAAAAAATTATAATGCATTTTTTATTATTTCAAGCCCAGACCCCGCAACAAGTGCGGGGTGACAAGTTCAAATATGGGGTGACAAGTTCAAGTGCGGAGTGACAAGTTCAAGTACGGGGTGACACGTTCAAGTGCGGGATGAGGTTGTAAATGTGGGTTGGCGTGTTAAGTGCGGTTATCACAGAAATTAACGTGCGCTATATAATTCTTTCCACAATTTTTCCAGATAAACTTTTTCGTCCGGCATTTTTCCAGATGTTTGCGCATCCCATAAAATTTCTTCTAAACACGCTAACATTTTATGCTCGGCCACATGCTGATCCTGAAATTTTTTACAAAGCTTTGCATAAATTTCAGTAATTCCTTCGGGGCGATTCGTAGAGAGTTGTTCTCGTAAAGCTAGATGCAAACTGAGATGTAAAAAAGGATTGTGCTCTTTGAAATCTGCGATTTCATAATCCAGAGATTGATTCAGCCATTCATGATATTCCGGATGCAATAACATAATGGCTATGAGTTGTGCTTCAATAGGTTCAACCAATAAGTTTTCTTTATGTTTACGCCAGGCTTCAAAAAATACCTTACGCATTTCCAGACGATCATCTTTCATTTTGTTTTATCCGGATATTCACACAAATCATTAATAAGACATTCGGGACAATGTGGTTTTCGTGCGGTGCAAGTGTATCGACCGTGCAATATCAACCAGTGATGCGCATCCAACAGAAATTCTTTTGGAATGGTTTTTTCCAACTGAATTTCAACAGCAAGCGGTGTTTTGCCTTTCGCTAAACCAATCCGCTGTGCCACGCGAAAAATATGCGTATCTACAGCTATTGTCGGGTGGCCAAAACAGGTATTTAAAATGACATTCGCTGTTTTACGGCCAACCCCCGGCAAGCTTTCTAATGCTTCCCGATCTTCGGGTACCTTGGAATCATAGTGATCAATCAAGCGTTGGCATGTTTTCTGAATATTGTTAGCTTTCGTATTAAATAATCCAATGGTTTTGATGTAATTTTTTAATGAATCAATGCCAAGTGCCAGGATTTTTTCGGGTGTGTTGGCAACGGAAAAGAGCGGTCTCGTTGCTTTATTCACTGAAATATCAGTCGCTTGGGCTGAAAGTATCACCGCAATCAATAATTCAAACGGGCTATGATAAATGAGCTCGGTTGTTGGGCTTGGGTTAGCTTTACTAAATCGTAAGAAGATTTCACGTATTTTTTTGGCATTCATCGCATTCATCGAAAGTATAAAAAATATTTCAGTAATCGCGCCATTGTACAGTATAATTCCCACCCATTGTAGTTTACTAAAGGTAATACAGGCTATGCCTAAGCAGAATAATCCTTATATCAGTGTTGTTATACCTGTTTATAACGAGCAAGAAAATCTTGAAGAATTGTACCGTCGATTGACAGGGGCGCTTGATAAGTTAGGCAAAACTTACGAGATTATTCTGACCAATGACGGCAGTATGGATCGTTCATCCGCAATTCTCCAAGAATTACATAATCGCCGTCCAACCCAAATTCGCGTTATTGAGTTCAATGGCAACTTTGGCCAACACATGGCAATTATGGCTGGGTTTGAAAAGGTCAGAGGCGAGATTGTCATCACTATGGATGCCGATTTACAAAATCCGCCTGAAGATATTCATAAGTTAGTTGAGGCAATGGAAGCAGGCCATGATGTGGTGAATACACATCGCGTTGGCCGTCAAGATAACTGGTGGCGTTTGTTTGTTTCTAAAATGCATAACAAATTACGCGCTTGGATGATGCCAAAACTTAAAATGGAAGACGAAGGCTGTATGCTACGCGCCTATAGCCGAAATATCGTGGATTTGATGGCATCGACAGGCGAGGGGACCACGTTTATTCCAGCTTTAGCACTCAATTATGCAGCTAATCCAACGGAAGTAGGTGTGACTCACGAACCTCGATTTGCTGGCACGTCTAACTATAATCTTTATAAATTGATCCGCTACAACTTTGATTTAGTCACGGGTTTTTCAGTGTTTCCCTTACAAGTATTTACCATGATTGGGATGCTGATTTCCTTTTTAAGTTTTATGTTTGTGATGTTCTTGATTGCTCGCCGATTAATTGTCGGTCCTGAGGTAGAGGGTGTATTTACATTGTTTGCAATTATGTTTTTCCTGCTGGGCATTGTGTTGTTGGGCTTGGGGGTGACGGGTGAATATATTGGAAGGATTTATCAAGAAGTCAGAAAGCGACCGCGTTTTGTGATTCGTAAAGTATTGGAACAAACGACTTCATCGGTGGTGAGAGAGCCTGTTGAGGTAGAGTGATTTTTTCTCAGCTAACCTTAGATGCCCCTCCTCTCCTCAACTATCTTCTCCCGCAAAAAAGCGCGGGAGGGGAGAGGAGGGGCATCGCCACCTATTGTAATGTAGTCGGCTGACTAGGATTAGCTGTCGGCGGCGCAGTTGTAGGTTCAGCGTCGGAAGGCGTAGGTGGCTGGGTATCTGAAATAATTCCTGGCGGTGGTTGGGCCGATGTCTGTTCGGATTGTGGTGCTGCTGGCTGGTTAGGTTCTTGGGATGCTGGTGGCGCAGTTGGAGCGGTGGCGGGTTTAGCGACTGGGCTATAAAGCGGTGGAATCTGATCAGCAGTCAACGCACCTTCAGCAGCCGGTGGATTTATTTCTTCTTTTACTACCTGGTCAGCAGCAAATGCAGTTGAACCCATGCAAAGTCCAAGAGCTAACGTTAACAATCCTTTGAGTTTCATATGAATTAATCCTTTTTTATTAGCTATTAAAAATCAAAAAATAATGTCTCATGATTAGGGTCTAGTGACAATTGGTAAAATATCCCATTTTATGAATGCTGTAAAACATGCTGGCATGACAAAAATTTGCAGCAGGGCTGAGCTCTACAGATTTTTTAACAAATTCCTCAATGCAAAAAAATGAGATACATTAAACCTAGAGAATAGAACACGAAGCCCATCTTTCCACCAAGCGCAGAGCAAGCACTTCTTGTAAAGAAGACAACTGCTGTATGTCGCTTGAAAGCTTATCCTGTATTTGATTGTGTAGTTGCTCCACACCTTCCCATGAGGCGGTTTTTAAATATTCAAGCATTGCTTTGTCATTGCCAAGCTCAGATCCTCTTTTGATAATTTCTTGAAACATAGCTTTTTGTTGATCAATATTAATATAAACTTCTACATCAGGAGAGCTTGATTTTTCCTCTAATATTATTTTAAATGCTTCAAATTCTGACGCATTTGATCCATAAGATGAAAAAAATGTTCTTGAAGCTATTTTTTTGGGTTCTGCTTTTTTTATCAGTTCTAAAAAAAATTGCTTCGCTTTTGTTGGCAAGGATAATATATGCGCTTGCTCTTCTTTTGTAACCCTTACCCGTTCTTTGACAGATTGATACTGATTAGCTTGATCAGGCAAAGACACTAATCGCTTTCCTGTTTCCCAGCAATCTTCAATTTGCTCCATACATGGCTTCTGTCCTCCACTCCTTCCACCCAACATTCCATGCCTGAATTGATGCCCCCATTTTACTAAACGTTGAGGATAGTTATCCTTTTCTCTCTCGTCTACAGAAGGCAAAAGATGCTTATCACTCTGCAACAACTTGTTTTCGTCGAGTGTTGAGCTTAGGGGGGTCTTAAATTTTTCTGGATCTAGGTAACTACTTGCTAACATCGCTTCTGCCAAAGTAAGGATAGCTGAACGACCTATTCCTTCCGCGCAATGGTTAAAAATCACAGTCTTCTTGCTTGACGTTGGCTTAATAGCAATAGCAGCTTCATATGTCATATCATGGACAATCTGCATATGTTCTGTATTCTTATATAATTTGACAGCCGTACCATCTTCTACATCTAAAAATAAAACACTTGCCTCATAGCGAACTCGTTTTCCCTTTAGAATCTGCCAGTGAAATAAATCACCGTTTCTCTTTGAGATAATTGTATAAATTCCAGCTTTAGGTCCAGGATTATTGAATTGTAACCATTTCAAATTCTCTATGCCCGAGGGTTTAAAAAAATTTTTGTATCCTGCATTATCGTTCCACTCATATGCACCTAAATAACTCGCTGCTGCCCAAGCGCTGCTATCATCAATTGCAACAACATAGGAAACTTTCAATGGCGATAACGTTTTAAAAGCGAAATTTATTGCAGCCACAGCTATCCCGCGCTCAGCGTCTGACATTTTTTTGGGTGGGTGAGTAGGTTCATCTATATAAATTTTGAAAGGGTCATGAACTCCGCGGCCAATGTAGATCGGTAGCCCCGCAACCCGATCATAATTATGCTTCGGCGTTTTCCACACAAAATCTTTACTCTCACTGAAGTCTTTAAAAGCTAGCTTTCTATTATTCACTCAACCCCCAGTTCTTAATCATTAAATATTAATAGTCTTGACTTTCCCGTAGTTCCTAATCCCGCTCAATCCCATACAATATATCAGCACCATTATCAATTGTACTCGTTTCTGACTGAACAGCCCAATGTTTGCTAAATTGATAACGTAAATTTAAGATAGAAACCGGATAAAAAAGCCCAACGCTGTAATGCAAATATAAATTAGGCGCAATCTGTTTGCCAATTGCAACCGTTGTGGTTGATACAGCAGAATTTGTGGTCGGATTAAAAACTTGCGTAGAACCCACATTCACTTCACTCAAACCAAATTTTTCTTCAACTTTTTTTGTCAAACCATCTACGCTGGGTGAGTTTGGATTAAGTGAAGATAATGCGCTTAACAGCGCACCGTACTGATGTCCTGATGCCGAAGATTGTGGAAAACCTAACACAAGATAAGACAAAATATCACCCTGGCTTAAGGTTGGTGTCGAAATCAAGGTGAAAGTAGGATTATCCAGCGTGCCTGTCACCTGAACACCCGCAGTGATTGTTTCAGTGCCGGTATAAACAGCTTGTAATCCCGTCGTACCGGTAAAGCTTGAGGTGTTGCCACCAAGGTTTACTGTTTTTATTTGTTTAACAGCCGAAATATTCAAGCCCGGATTCATCAACGAACCGCCAGTATAAATCAAACGTCCGTTTTGAATTTGTAACGTTTGACCATATGCCTTATAAGTGCCATTGATCGCATACAATTGTCCCGTTGCATTGATTAAGGTACCAATTGACTGAGAGATCAAGAGAGTTCCGCCTAAATGCGTTTCAAGATTTTTTTCAGCGATATGTATTTTGTCGCCCAGTTGCAAGTTAAGTTGCAACGTGGTGGTAAACGGCAATGTTATTTTTTTAGTTGTGGTACCAACAAACACAACTTCACTTGGCAGGGTGACAGATGTAGTTAAATTCTTGGGGGTGATATCTGCAACAGGAATAAAAATCTTGCCCTGTAATTGTAAATTTTGATTTGCAAAGCGTAAAGTGACATCAGGTGAAATAATAATCTTATATTCATCAAGCAACACAGCTTGCAACTCTCGACCTTTTAGTTTTAAGGTTACTGGATAATCGGATTGATTAAAATCAACATTACCCTGCACCTCAGCAATGCCTTTCCCAGAAGCTAACGAACCACTAAAATCAAGTCGCAGATTGTTATTGCTTTGCCCCTGCAAATTAATATCGTGCAGAGTAAGTCCCAACATGGGCAAGCTCAATCGACCATTTTTTAAATTTAATTCACTAGTGATTTGCGGATGGTTTAGAGTTCCATCAATCTGTATTGTTGCCTGTAGTGTGCCTTGTGGTTTTTTAATTTGGGGAATAAATTGTGTGACCACATCTAAATTTGAAAGCGTCGTAATAATATTACCGCGCACGGGTTGGTTGATATCACTTACGCCTGAAAATTTCGGTAAAGAAAGCTTAGCTAAAACATGATACTGATGATCAATCAAAGCAGCCAAATCAAAATTAACAATTTTATTTTTGTGAGAGAAATTTCCGGTGATTGTCACATCAAGTTTTTTCAATGGGTAATGATTGATAGTTAAACCTGTTGCTGACACTGTAATCGTCGAATTGATTTTTGATTCAGCAATAATAGTTATCTGGCTGTTTAAGCGCTCAATTTTGTGTTCGGCAAACACTAATTTTTCACCATGTATCATAGCCTGAAGAGTGGGGGTGAACAGCGGACCTGAAATGCTGCCTGATGTTGATAACAAACCAGATGCATTTGGTATAGCTACATCCAGATGCGGAAAATTGATGCGCCAAGTTAAGTTAAACTTTTTTTCTATGGTACCGTTCAAATCAATTTGAGCATCCGCGTAGTTTATTTTAACCTGATTTAGCACAAGGTGTTTAAACACAATTCGTTGTAAAAAATTAAAATTCAACGGAGTGGAGTTGTCGGATTGAGAAGCATTTTTTTTGAAAGTCATTTCAGCATGGTCAAGTTGTAATGAATCAATCAGCCATTTATCTCGTAACAAACCGATCGGACGCCATGTAACAGAAACTGTTTTTAAGCTAATTCGTTTATCTACATCTTGATAAGTCAGGCCATGTAAAGTGAAATGAGAAAATAATTTTCCCTCAGCTTTTTGAAGATGAAATTCACCCGGTAAAAATTTTTCAGCAAAAGCAAGATCCACGTGCAATCCATACGTGGTCATTCCAAAAAAATACCCCGCACCTGCTAGCAAAAATAAAAAAATCAAAAAGAAATGCTTCAGAAGAAATTTAATCAAAAGCTTGGCCCTATACTAAATTCGACAGTTAATGGTTTGCCTCTTTTACTCATCGCTCGCGCAACATAAAGTTGCACAGGACCGACGATTGAATTGTAGACCACACCAGCGCCTTCGCCGCGAAATAATTTATCATTAAAGTGATTTGTTGCTGTGCCCACATCGTAAAAAACAGCCCCACTGAAATCGCCAATTACATGATGTTGCAGCTCTACACTTGCTGTTTCTAGATATCGACCTGGACCAATGCTGCTGTAATCGTAGCCGCGTACACTTCCTAAGCCGCCAGCGAAGAATCGCAATGTCAGCGGTAATCGTGACAAATCATTTACAGCGGTATAACCTACGTCACCACGCACGATAACTCTGCTCATTACTGTTGGGCTAAAAATATATTTTGCTTTGAGCTCTGCTTGAGCAAAGTTCGTTGCAGATAAAATATTTTTGCTTGCACCTTGTAAGTTCAGCGTGATCGCACTGCCACGAGTGGGATTGATTAGATCATCGGTTTTAATACGTGTTAATCCGTAACTCGGATAAAGTAAACGACTGACCTCAGAGGGATTGTTATTTACTTGAAAACGTTCAATCAAATAATTCAGTGTAATATTGTGCTGCCATTCGCTGAGCGTTTTCATATAACTCGCGGAGAATTTTTCTGAAAAACTCTGACCATTTTTCGGCGAAAACTTTTGGGCATCAGCACCAAGACTATATTGATCTGTCAGCGGATTTTTTCCTGGAATAAAATATTTTGCTGCAAGACCACTTAATACTGAAGAAAGTTTTATTTGTGTTGTAAAATGCTGACCTGAATCGCCAACGCGTCGATAATCTGTACCCAATGTCAACCGTGGTCCAGTAAACGTTCCATAACCTACTCCGACATTATATTGCTTGGCTTTAGGTACCGTTAAATCAACATGGACAGGGACGGTTAAATTTTTTATATTTTCTAAGTCTGGTGTAATGACAACGTTTTCAAAATAACGACTTTTGCTCAAATCTTCTTGTAATTTTAATAATGTCTCACTCGAAAACGCATCGCCTTCATGAAATGAGAGAAAGCGTTGTAAAAATGTTTTTGAAAACGGCGTTTCACTAAATGAAATAGCGCCAAAATAATACCGTGGCCCGGTATTCATTTTTAATTGAATGATTGCGGTGTTATTTTGCAAATTAATTTGTACTTCTTTTTTATCAAGTATTGCATGTATATAACCTTGATTATTGGCGGTTTGAAACAAGAGATCTTTCGCTTTTTCATACTGATCTGCCTGAAAAATTTGACCCGGTTTTAACGGATAATTGGCGATGAGATTTCGTAACGCAGCGTTATTTTTTCCAGGCCCTGTTAGTGAAACATCTACTTGTGTTAGCGATACAACAGGGCCAGGTGAGATTGTGAAATAGGCTATCCATTTATGACCTTGATGTATCAGTCGGTCAGCTGACACGGTTGCTTTGAAATAGCCAAAGGGTTGAAGAGCCTGGGTAATATTCTTCGGTGCAGTTTGATAGAAAGCCTGTATTTCGGAGGCTGAGAGGTCATTGCCATACGATTGAAGTGATAAAACCAATCGTTCTTCAGCATTTTTAACGGCAGGCCCTGACATACCCGTTATTTTGAGTTGTAAGGATTCGCCTGCTAAAACATAAGGGCTTAGCAGTAACAAAATCAGAGCAAAATACTTACTTATGTACAATTTCATGCGCACAGGGTAACAAATAACCCATTTGGCGCAAGTGTAGGTTTGTTTCTTATTGAATGTATTAGGAATTTATTTTCATTTTTAATCCGCAAGTCTGTCACCTCGCACCATAAGTCTGTCACCTTGCACCATATAAATCTATAAATCTGTCACCCCGCACTTGTTGCGGGGTCTGGTATCTAAACATAAGAAAGTCATTAAAAAATTTATTGTATTAATTATTATTAAAACCCGGACCCCGCAACAAGTGCGGGGTGACAGATTAGGGTGCAAGGGTAACAGATTAGGGTGCGAGGGTAACAGATTTATGAAGACAAATAGAATGTTTATAACCCCTAAACTTGGTGCATACTATATGCCAAATGAAAGGAAAGCCTTACATGAAATCATTAAAAATCGGCCACCATACACACCCTCAACACGGTACAGGCGTCTCCGTCTTTCTATTCGATCGCCCGTCACCCACTGCTTATCATTTATGTGGATCCTCTCCCGCCACCCTCGAATTACATCTCTTAGAACTAGATGCCAATGTGCCTTATATCGATGGCTTGGTTTTTACGGGCGGCAGTGCATTTGGTTTACATGCCGTTGGTGGTGTGATGCAATGGTTTCAAGAACAAGGTCGAGGCCACAAAACACCGTATGCGTCAGTTCCCATTATTCCTGCCGCCAGCATTTTTGACTTATCAATAAAATCAACTCAACCACCCACTGCAAGCGAAGCTTATCAGGCCTGCCGTGAGGCAATTGAAAATAATCCATTGCAAGGACGAATCGGTGCCGGCACAGGCGCTTCAGTTGGAAAATTTGTTCCAACTGCATCACGTATGAGTGGTGGTGTTGGATTTGCAGAGCTGACATTACCCAGTGGTGTGAGTGTGCTAGCTTATGCTGTGGTCAATAGTCTAGGTGATGTGCGTGATGCGAAAGAAAATATCATTGCAGGCGCGCGGTTTGCCAATGGTGAATTTGCAAATTGTGAAAAATATTTGTTAGCAGGGCATCAAGAGGTCGTGGTTGATTCCCCAAATACGACACTCGTTGCTGTATTTACCAATGCCAAATTTTCTAAAATAGAATTAAAGCGAATTGCTAAAGTAGGTCTTTCAGGCATGGCGCGTGCAATTTCTCCAGTATTTACTTGCTGGGATGGTGATGTTATTTTTTGTGCGTCCTTAGGCGATCACATTGCAACTGAAATGACTGTGAGTGCGATGGCTGCTGAGGTGGTGAGACAGGCGATTATGAATGCTGTCAAAGAGTCTATAATTTTGTAAGAGAGACATTATGCGATATCGTGTTGCTGCTATTCAAATGACATCACACAATGATGTTGAAAAAAATCTTGCGAATGCAAAAAAATTAATTGCTGATGCGGTGAAGCAAGAAGCTAAGTTGATTGTCTTACCCGAAAATTGGGCGATGATGGGCGATGAAACAGATAAACTCACATTGCGTGAAGAATTTGGATGTGGGCCGATACAAGATTTTTTAAGTGCGCAGGCAGCAAAACATTCTATTTGGTTAGTAGGCGGAACAATTCCAATCGCGGTTCCTAATGTGCAAGAAAAAGTGTACGCAACGTGTTTGGTTTTTGATAATCACGGCAAAGTCGTTTCAAGATACGACAAAATACATTTGTTTGATGTGACGCTCAATGCAACACGCGAACAATACAATGAATCAAAAACAACAGCGGCGGGAGAGCAAGTTGTTGTAGTAACTACGCCGTTTGGAAAATTAGGCTTGGCCGTTTGCTATGATCTACGATTTCCAGAATTATTTCGTACTATGCATAGGGAAGGTGTTGAAGTGATTGTGCTGCCTGCTGCGTTTACCTATACAACCGGCGCTGTGCATTGGGAAGTTTTAGTGCGTGCGCGTGCGATTGAAAATCAAATTTATATGATTGCTGCTGCGCAAACGGGTATGCATGACAATGGTCGAAAAACATATGGGCATAGCATGATTGTGGATCCTTGGGGCGGTGTGAAAAATTGTTTACCCTCAGATGAAGGTGTTGTGATTGCTGAAATTGATTTTGATTTTTTAAAACAGGTGCGTGGTGATTTTCCGGTTTTATTGCATCGTAGAGTTTAGTTCGGTGCAATGTTTTACAAATTAAAACAGATGCCAAGTTGACTGGATCCCGCGGACAAGCCGCATAAGCGCTAACCTAAGGAAAAGCCGTAAGACCTAATCTGCGGCTTTCTTTTTCTTGAGCTTTCTGCGAGTGCTTGCCTTATTTCATTCCATCTACTTATTACTTCATTTAATGAAATAATCGG
>JBDTIZ010000140.1:0-19392 GCA_039936115.1 Gammaproteobacteria bacterium | reverse complement strand
AGGATGGACGGTTGGAAACAGCTTAGCAAGCATTCCTTTTTCCAACATAACATTAAATGCCCATTCGGCTTTTCCTGGTTGTAGATAATAACTCAGCCAAGTATTAATTTCTTCCGGTGAGTATTGTTTTGCAAGCATATCATCTAAGTCTTTGGCAAATTTACCTTTCAAATATTCGTATTGATTACTCAGCATTGGGTTACTATTTTTCGCAGCAAATAATTCTGTTTCATATTCTATTGGAACTGACGCTAAGAGTTCATCATAGAAATTTGTTAGTGATCTACTTTGTTTATCCTCTTTCACTGTCACTGTTAGAGCTTGAACGATGCTACACAACACGGCATAAATATCATGTATATTCTTTTTTAATAGCGGAATAAGCTCAGGAAATAATTGATCAAACACGCCGGTGACGATCAAATAATGAATACCACGCATATAATGTTCTGTAGAAATTATTCTTTGCAACCATTGGTTAGATTTTGCAGGCGTTAAGCGAAGCAAATGCGCATGTTGACGCATAACGACGAGAACACGTTCTTGTAATGGCAAATCAAATCGCGCGGCACGCTCAATTTCACGTAAAATAGAAAGAGGTTCCGATGCAAGTCGCTCTTCTACATGCAAATAATGTTGATTTAAGAATCGATTAGCATGGGTAATAGTTTCTTTATTATCTGACTTAACTTCATTTAGAAAGTAATCATAAACTATAGATGAAGACGTATTTTTATCTTTGACCTTCGCAATAAATCCAAAAAACCTAATTAGAAATTCCACGTCATCAAATAAATGAGCAAAGTCAGGTAGCAATTCTGTGACTACTTGAAATTCATGTAAGCATTGAATACTTATTTTATGATTTGCATGGAAAAAAATATTTTTCAGCCAGTAATTGACTTCACCCGGATCTTGATCTTTCTCGTTAAGCAAATAAAGACATTCCGCGATTGCCGGTGGAATATTTTCATCTGGATTTACCTGATTATCAGCAAGCACATAATTGATAGATGTTTTTTCTGCGATATTAACTTGTTGTAATGTGGCTAAATGATGAAAAAGTCGCAGTATTCGTATGGGATTTTCCTCAAATGACGTGCGTGGTAATTTGGACATGCGGAGGATACCCGCTTTTAAATCGGCGAGACCTTGCTCTGTACAATGCAATACGCCATCGGGTGTGATCAGAGGTCCTTTCATCGTGACCTCACTTTCATGGCAGGCTTGATAATAATCTGGATTAGGCCCTACCAATAGCGGATTGAAACGAATATCTACACGTTTTAATTCTTTATCGTCTCCGTCTCTCATGATGAGTCGGACTAATTGTTTGTTATGCTTCGCAAGTTGAATCTTAACAATACTATCACCAAAGCACTCTTGCATAAGTCGGATAATTTCATTCGGTTCATATCCGCATTGAAAATCAGTATCAGCCTTTGCTCGCATGAGATCCGCTAGCGGAAGTTTCAAATCAGTTTCTAAGACTCGATCATGCGCTTGGCTACCACCAACTGCGCCTTTAATAACTTGCGCGATTTTTATCTCAAAGTCAGTCAGGGCAATTTTTTCACCTACTACATTGTCAAGAATCCGTTTCATCACAGAACTCATTGCTTTTATTTTTGGTTTCTTCTTGCCGATTACGATCGATTCTTCAGACTCTTTTGCTTCGGATTTGAATTTTTTACGCTCTTCTACAAAATTCCATTCCGAATAGGAAGTAGTAGTTTCAGCAACAGTATTCTTAACAACCTTCGTAGAACGGCGTGTGGATTTTAATTTTATTTTGATTGTTGCATCCGTTTGTACCGTGGTTTTCTTATTATTTTGCTTGTGGAGTTTTTTTGCTAATTTTATTGCATCCAGCTGTTTTTGTTCTTCAATGCGTGCATATTCCTCATCTTCTGCTATTTTTTTAAAAGCTTGATCAAATATTTCTTTGCGGGTTTTTTTCTTTTCTAGCTCTAATTCTTTTGCTCGTTGGCGTGCAGCATCATCCATTTTTGGTTTAACTGGTGCTGGTGATTTGATTGTATCAGTTATAACTTTATTTCCTGTTTTTGGTCGACGTCTTCTAGTTGCATGATCTTTAGATGTTGAAGCAACTTCTTCAGTGGCAGTGCTGTTTTGTGGATTAAGTTGTTCATCAATTCTTTTAATACGTCTCTTGAGACTATCAACTTTATATTGGTCGTTCGAAAAAAACTTTATTGCTTTTGTTAACATAATTTTAGCAGTACTGAGTCGCTGAACATTAGACGATCTCGCAAGCTCTTCAGTAGAAACACATGTCCATTTATAAAATTGTTTTACAATCTCGTCTCTTTTCTTATGTCGTTCACATAAAGTAATAAATTTCTCATAATCCCAGAGGATACTTTCTAAGGTTCGTGAAATTGAGCCTGGAATATTTAAATCGTTTCTTGCATCTGCAAGCCAAGCCATTGCAAGAGTGATTCTAAGTTGAAAGGGATCTACTCCATCGACTCTATTCGCAAAATCAACATTAGCATTTATCAACCAGGTTGCGGCATTAGCATCATCTTGTGCTGCCAAGAATTGGGATCTTGCATATTCGTTATCATCACGACATTCAACAGCGCTCATCCTCCGTACAAACCCACGTTTCGTTAAATAATGCACAAGAAATATTGCATCAGCAGAAACTATTCCATGCCCATAAATCTCAATTGCCGTTTCAAATTTTTTATCCCTAACTGCCTGGTCTGCCGCCACTTCTGACAGAGCTCGTACATTTCCCCACTCCTCTTTAGCAAAATCATGAATCACTTTTTCACCGATACGTAGCATTTTGATGATGACAGACGGTGTTTTAACTACTTTCGCTTCACGATCTAAATTCATTGCACAATAGATATCGCTAACTGAATGTTTATAATGACTGGTTTCGATTGCATCAGAGTTTTCCAGATAGAATTGGGCGCGAGAATAATAGGCTTTTGCCAAGATCACTGCATGTTCACATCTTCCAGAAATTGCATCAGGGGGGTTCCTACTTAATTCAGCTTCAATGCCTTCTGATAAAACTTTAATTGCTTCATCGACTAATCCTGCCACTTTAAAAATTATTGCTTGATGGTAGAAAAATTCAAGATCAACTTTAGCAGTAGGACATTCTCTTTTAAATTCTCTGTACGCTTCTACTAGCGTTAACGCCATTGACTTATCGCGAGCATCAAATTTATCAGTGGGTTTGGGATTAAAATATTTACTTTCTAATCTTTGTATTTCAGTCGACATATTTAACCAAGGATTAGCGGCTGAAAGAATAATTTCTTTGGGTTTATCTTGGTTATTAATAATTAATGATTCAACTAATCTAGCTCTAAACTTAACGGGAATTTCTTCTTCTTTAGTGTCATTAATCTGGACAGGTTTTTCACTTGAGACAACTGTGTAGTGATTGCTTGGATCAGGATGAATTTTATCTGCAAATATCAAAAATTCAAGTTTGAAGCTACTATCTTTGACAGTTCTTACGACTATTTTTTTCGCAGTCTGCCTTATCATTTCACTAAATTCTTTATTCAGCTTAAGCATTATGCTTTCTACTTGAGCTGACGTTTGCCCAGCGCAAATTAAATCTAACATTTTTTGATGTGCATCTTCGCATTCTTCAAATGCAAATTTATCATTGGTCCAATGCTTTAGCATCAAATAGCGCAGTTTTTTTTGCTGAAGAAATTCAATGTGCAAAGACCGCACGTCGCCTTTTACTGACATATATCTAGAATTTACAATAAGCCACTCAGCTATGGTAAGATCTTGTTTAATGGCTGATACACTTTTTTTTGTAAAATTGTGACAATATATAGCATGAACTTCATAGAGTCCGGCACGAACGATGTAATGTTTTACTGGATACGAAGATTGAATAATAAGTTGGTTATTGGACTCTAATGCTTTTTCGACTGCTGTAACGAGTGAACCTTTATTATGTTCTGTAGCAGTATCCAATTTTTGTAAAAAATGAGATTCAAGTTCATCTAAGGCTGAAAGTTCTGTTTCAGTTTTGGATAAAATTTTGCAACCCATTGCCTCACATTTTTGCAACAAATTCAAAATTGCTTTGTGTGGATTGTCTCCATAAGCATATCGAACAAGCGGCGAATTAACTGCATGTCCGTCAGCATCTATGACAAATGAGGCAATCAGTAAATTTCTTGCTTCGCTGTATTTTTTTTCCCCGAATAGATGTTTTGCCTGTACATATCCATTTGCGGCATTAAATTGACTAATCACTTCAAAACCTGCTTCAAGCTTCTCATTCGAAGTATGTAGAGGTGTCTTCATTTCAGGGGGCTGGGTGTTCATGTCTATCCTTACTGATTACTCACTATTTTTGGCATGGTACAACACCGTTGCGGAAGAATCGATCGCTTTATACCGACTAAGTTTAATGTTTTGTTGTAATAGCATCATGAGTTCCAGTCAATCATTCTGTGTTAGTATTGTGCGCAGATTGTGCCCTGTTGATAGAATAATTTCTGAAATGACTCAGTAGGCGCCCCGCAAAGCATGAAAAACAGTGTAATCTATAAGAGAGATACCAAGGAGGAAAGTGTATGAATAGCTTGCTAAGGAAAAGCAGTCTTGCATCATTAGTTATTTTAGCTAACATCGTTTTTAATCCTACGACTTATGCGGCCGATACTAAACCGAAATTTGATTGCACTCTCACCGACGAACTCACTGCAGATAAAAAACCAGGTGATGCAAAAGATACGTTTAGCAAAACAACCCCGTTAATTTATTTAATTTGTGAATCTGATGAAGTTGAGAAAGGACAAAGCATAAAAGCAGAGTGGATTGCTGCGGACACAAATAATATTGCGCCCGCTAATTATAAAATTGATGAAAAATCATTGGATGTCAAAAAAGAGTTAGATGATGATCAAGTATTCACTGCTAACTTCTCGTTATCAATACCTAATAAAGGCTGGCCAGTTGGAAGTTATCGTGTGGATCTGTATGTAGATAATAAGTTATCTCAATCGGTTAAATTTACGGTGAAATAAATTAGATACTATCGTGGTGTCTTATCCGCACCACGATAATTAATCTGTTTTCTCAAATCTGAACGTCGGGCTTCACTTGTTCTAGAATATTAATCGCGAGAGTAAACGGTTCTGAATCAATACTAATAGATCCTTCAAAAGGACAATCTAGCGTAAAAATAAGATAAAAAGTCACGCCTATTACAAGAGATGTGCCAAATAATAACGTCGTCCAAATACCTATTGTCTTCGCGACAAATAAGCCATGAAATGCGAAAAGCACGAAGGAACCTGTAAGAAGCAACGGCCATAATGCTTTTGCGCTATCGCCTCTTGCAATTAAAATTCTGGTGCGTCTGGCATCCAGCCAACGACTAAGAAAGGTAAATGCTTGCCCAAACAAAACGTCATCTTTCTTAGTGTCAGGCGTAATCGTTTGGACTGCGTTTATGACATGCATAGCTGAAGTACAACCATGCTCTCGAGTATTAATCATAGCACTCGTCAAATTTTTTAATGTTGACCATTCTTGTTCAAGTACTAATTTTAAATAAGTGATTGCAGCGGCACGAATATTGCTATTTTTCCAAGTAGAAGACGATTCAATAATGTGTACCAAATCCAATAAAGCATACGATTCATTTTGAACAGAAGAATCCGCTTCAATAAAATTCTGCCAAACTCCCCACAACGTAAATGTTAAGAGTATAGCGTAGATCGTACCCATGACTTGATAAACAGCAGAAATCAATTCTGTGTTGGTAACTAACTGATGTGTATCGAAAAACAGTCCACAAATAATAGCCATCATAAATGCTAAGATGATTGTCAGACCAATGATAAAGATAACTTGGAATTTTCCGCTTAATGATAATATAAACAATCGCATGATCAGCTTCCTTGTTGCAAATTGCGTATGTTTATTATAATACATGCTGGTGAAAATAGTGATGCTATTTCGTGTGGCAACTATTAAAATTCCTACGATATCTTGACTATTTAATCTTATATCACTAAAGTTTACTACTTCTATAACCTCACAAAGAATTCATTCATGTTTAGCACTAGTAAAAACTCTCAACTAAAACCCGTACGTATTTTTGCGCATCACTTTCCTGGTGATATGCCCTTAGAAGGTGAAGTGACTGTTATTCCCGTCCTAACGGATAAGAATGGCGATAAACGTCTTGATCTTGTTTCAGCACACACTAAACATTCGGATAAAAATGGTTTTTGCGATTTTTTCTTAGAAGAAGGAAATGAAATCGTCGTGCGTTTTAACAAAAAATCATATCAAAGCACTCAAACTGCTATCATTACTGTTCCTAACGGTGGAATACTAAATCTCAATCCTTTTAAAAATGTCGTCCTGCAAGTCTCACACAACCTAGTCATATCTTTATTTGCTCTTTTTATGGGAAAAGGAGTGCAGCCGCATGGAAAAGGACATGGTTTAGCTATCATCGTAACGCCTCAAGGCAAGACGCTAGAGCATTGTCCACAAGGTATTAAAGAGGCAACAGTCGAAGTATCACCTACACCTAAAAACAACAAACCTATTTATTATTTTAGTGCATTTGAATCCAAATTAAGTGGCCCACTGATATACCGAACTAATGTGTTGTCACGTTTCTTGTCTTCTTTACTGACATCACATTTGCCTAAATGGATGTCAGCCAAATTACGCTTCTTAATAGCAGAAGAACCAAAAACTGTAACACTGGATGGCGGAGTTTTTGTTCATTGTGAGGATGAAGTGATTCCACCGAGTGGAAAGTTTTATACGGTGAGTGCAAAGCATCCTACAAAAACATTTAACACTAGATCTGTCATAGTCTCTGAGAATGTATTAACCGTTGCTTGTCCGCCCTATGGCCTAGAAGCAAATGAACCTGATCACGATGCGCCACTTTTGCCTGAAGAACATGACATGGCTGATATTTTTAAGCAAAGCATGGCGGTGGGTTTCACTGCGGCAAATATCACTTATCAAAAAACTAAAAACCTAATGTTAGCATCAATTGCTTTTTTACCTGCTGTTATTTGCAGTGCTATTTATTTAATTGATAAAGCGCATAAAAATCCTACGCTAAAAAATGAAGCTTTAACACCGAAACAAGCTGCAACATTAAATGTATTAAGTTTAACTATTGCGTTAGCTGCTTATTACAAAACAGGCTCTTTCTCTAACGCTGTATCGGCTTTTGCATTAACTAAAACTTTTCTGCCACGTTATTACAAACAGCATGGGTTTTTTAAACCGGTAGAAAATCAAACCGTAGCTCTAACACAAACTCTTCCTTCGCATCAATTGTGTGCGTTACAACGTCTTGCATTGACATAATACTGTAGACTATAAATTATGGAAAAAGTAGATGTTATTATTATCGGTGGCGGTGCCGCAGGATTAATGTGTGCAATTGAAGCGGGTAAACGTCATCGCAAAGTTGTAGTGTTAGACCATACGAACAAAGCCGGTAAGAAAATTCTTATGTCAGGCGGTGGTCGTTGTAATTTTACTAATTATCATATCAATCCGGCAGACTATATTTCTCACAATCCACATTTTTGTAAATCAGCATTGAGTCGCTTCACGCAATGGGATTTTATTGACTTAGTAAAACGACATCACATTCCTTTTCATGAAAAATCATTAGGGCAATTATTTTGTGATAATAAATCAAAAGATATTCTTGATATGTTGCTTACTGAATGTGAACAAGCTGGCGTTAGCATTCGTTTAAATACTAAAATAGAACACATTGAAAAACTTAATGACCATCATTTTAAACTCAACAGTAGCCGCGGTGACTTTCACGCGCAATCTGTTGTCGTAGCCACCGGCGGGTTATCTATTCCAACTATGGGAGCAAGCCCATTTGGTTATCAGCTTGCCGAAAAGTTTGGAATTAAGGTATGGCCTACACGTGCAGGACTGGTGCCATTTACTTTACAGCCTGAAGACAAAGAAAAATTAGCTGTATTATCTGGGATTGGTGTTGATAGTCTTGTTTCTAATGCGCAGAAATCTTTTCGAGAAAATATATTATTTACTCATCGCGGATTAAGTGGTCCTGCTATTTTGCAAATTTCATCTTATTGGTATCCAGGTGAAATGGTCACAATTAACTTACTTCCTGAGATAGATTTATTTGAATCTTTAAAATCAGCACAACAGCAACAACCGCAAAAACAATTAAAAACAATTTTGACACTCTACTTCGCAAAACGCGTGATTGAGATATTTTTTCCTGTCATTTTGTTGGAAAAGAAATTGACGACCATTTCTCATCAGGATTTTTTCGATGTCGCACAAAAAATTAATCAGTGGGAAGTTTTTCCGAATGGAACTGAAGGTTATCGTACTGCTGAAGTCACCTTAGGGGGGATTGATTGTGATGCTATTTCTTCTAAAACAATGGAAGCCAATGCTGTAAAAGGTTTGTTTTTTATTGGGGAAGCGTTGGATGTGACTGGGTGGTTAGGTGGATTTAATTTTCAATGGGCTTGGTCTTCGGGATGGGCAGCGGGACAGGTTGTTTGAAATTCTATTGTAGGGGCGAACCTATGTATTCGCCCTCTCGCATCGGAGAATAACATTTACATATTCAGGCCGCAGGGCGAACACATAGGTTCGCCCCTACGAAAGATTACGTTATGCTGGAATCAATCGCTAACTATTCGGTGCCCACTCCCCACCGCAATTACTACCCGAATGCGACGTAGCAATAATTATATTATTTTTATCTGTTTTGAAAATCGCTGAACATTGCAAACCACTTTGGCCACGTAAAGGAAAATCACCGCCTGTC
This sequence comes from Gammaproteobacteria bacterium, assembly GCA_039936115.1. Classification (GTDB taxonomy): domain Bacteria; phylum Pseudomonadota; class Gammaproteobacteria; order DSM-16500; family DSM-16500; genus DATIJJ01. The sequence goes on along the minus strand of JBDTIZ010000140.1, from coordinate 10,556 downwards.
TCAGTGAGCGCAAAATTAGTGGTCGTTGCATCAAAGAAATTTCTACCTGATGATGTCATGTAAAGATAGAATGACGCCCCACTGCGAGTATGAAATATTTGATCTGCAGTACCCCATCTTGCTACAACCTGCGAAATATTTTTGCCTTTCCACTCCTGTGGATTTTCATGACTTTGATAATGATAAGGCGTCGTGCTACAAGCTGACAATAACAAAGTACAAAGCGTAATCCTGGCTAAGTATTTCATGCTCGTTCTCCTGATAGGGTATTATTAAATTATACCTAAAAATGATTGATGATAGGTATACTGACTGTACTGACCTGTCATAAATGGAGTTATTTTATGTCCTCTTTACTACTTCCTGTACTTATTGTGGGTGCAGGGCCCACTGGGCTAAATCTTGCAAACTTATTGTGTCAATATGGGATCACATTCCGTCTCATCGAAGAAAAATTAGAACCTATTAAGACCTCAAATGCACTAGCCGTTCAAGCACGTAGTTTAGAAATGTGGGACAGTATGGGATTAGCCGATCAAGCTATTCAATTAGGTAAAAAAATTCTAGGTCTCACTTTAAATACCAGCGACAAAAAAATTGCAGAAATTAGTTTTGAACATGTTAATTTACCCACTCAATTTCCATATATTCTCGGCTTACCACAGGCAGAAACTGAGAATCTACTCACCGAGCATTTGCAAAAACAAGGAAATTATGTTGAACGTGGCTTAACACTAATAGATTTGACGCAAACTGCAGATTATATTATTGCTGACGTTCAACATGCCAATGGTCAAAGAGAAAAAATAAACTGCGGTTGGCTTATCGCAGCAGATGGCTCACATAGCACCGTTAGAAAAAAATTAAATCTGACATTTTCTGGCGGCACTCTACCAGAAAAATTTATTATGGCAGATGTCATCATGACTGCTAATTTTAATCCTGATTATTTTCATGCATTTTCATCTCCACAAGGGCCTTTGGTATTTGCGCCTATGCCTAAATTTACTCGCATTATTTCTACGGTAACGAATGATAAAAACATTAAAGACTTTGAGAATCCAACACTTGCTGATTTTGAACAAGTGATTGCTAATCGCAGCAAAGTTAACGTACAAATTCAGTCAACTGTTTGGACTTCACATTTTATTACACATCACCGCATGATAGATGATTATTGTCATGGTCGTATCGTTTTTGCAGGCGATAGTGCGCATATTCATTCCCCTGTCGGTGGCCAAGGCATGAATACCGGCATGCAAGATACATTTAATTTAGCCTGGAAATTAGCATTAGTCATTAATGGTAAAAGTAAATCTCGTTTGCTAGACAGCTATTCGGTAGAACGCCGTTCAGTCGTAAAAAAAGTGTTAGTAGGCACAACACTGATGACCCGAATTGTCACATTTACCAATCCATTATTGATTGGATTGCGTAATAATCTGATGAGATTTTTATTTAAGTATCAGTTTATCCAGAAAAAAATTACTTTCAACATCAGTGAACTTGGCGTTTATTACTCGCCTAGTGACATTATCATGAATCAAAATATGCGTGGAAAAAAATTACTAGCAGGTCAACGTGCGCCGCATCCTGAATTATTTCGAGGAATAAAGCATACGCTGCTTTTGTTCTCGGGCTTAAATGTCACAAACGAACGTGCTGGACAGATAACTCAACTGATTAATTTCATCACTAAAAATCATAATGATTTTTTTGATTATATCGTTGTGAGTAACAATAAATCTAATTTTTCTGGTCTCGATATAGCTTTAGATTTAGATTCAAAATTGCATCATGCTTATGATGTTATGGAAGGTGGAATATTTATTGTGCGTCCAGATCGATATATCGGATTCAGAAGTGATGAAGTGAGCGATAAAAGCATAATCGCTTATTTAGAACGCATTTGTGTTTGTTGATAATTCAAATTTATTTTATGTTATACTGTTAAAACAATTGGCGAATGGAGATGCTCATGCGTAAATACTTACTGATATTATCACTATTTTCATGCGGAGTTATTTTTGCAGAATCAACCGGCGTATTAAGTGATTCTGATATCCCATCGCTTCGTGATGCTTTGAAGAAGAGTTACACGCTAGACTTATGCCGCAAAGATTTACCCGATGCCTCACTCCAAACCTGTCAGTGCTTAGGCAAGGCTATGGCTGAAAATTTAGATGCGTCTAAATTAAAACTCTGTCAGAAAGAAGGTTATGATGAATGCGTAGCGGGAGAGTTTACTGCATCAAAATCAGCCTTAACTGAAAAACAAATTAACGATTGCAAAGCATTAACTAAAGAAGAACCTGAAACTGATGAGAGCTAAGAATAGCCACAGGAAAATTGTCCTGAACAAAAGACATCAATTGCGATCATACTTCCAATAAAAATAGCGCCGACAACGCATGGAATAATGAAAACTAGCAGCGCTTTTTTGCTATTTTTTCGTTTAACAAGCATTGTTATTGAATAAGCAATTGAACCAAAACAAGCAATAGGCAACAAGAGGGCTGATATAAGAGTCACAATTAAAATTCGATTATGCTCAGAACCTGGCGCATCAAAAATCATTGGCGAAGTAAGCGCTAATAAAATAGAAACAAGTCCGATTAAAATGAAAATTATATTTAAAAAAATAGTTAGTTTTCGCATAAAATCCTTATTGTATGTTGTCACCTCTTGTCATTCCCGTGAAGGCGGGAATGACAAGGAGTGACATTTTTTCCTTAGATTAAAACTTATACGGACAAGCCGCAGAGCGACGGATTATTTTTTCACATAACCCAATAATTTTTGACAAAACACTGAACCTTTTTCAAAGCAATGATTTTGCAGGACTCGTTTATGTGCCGCTAGGTCATCACTATAAGGTAGACTAGTATCTATATTAGGTATCGTACTTTTCGCCAATGCATCATAGCCTGCCGTACCGATTGGATTTTCCACCACATTCAAATATTGCAGTGTAGTGTTTGCAGCAAGTGCTATTGCACCATCATCACCAATTTGATTTTTTTCTAATATAAGTGCTTGAAGTTGAGTATTACTAGCTATGCTTACGGCTGTTTTATTCGTCAAGTTATTATCACTAAGATCAAGCATTGCTAATTCCATCGTTGCAAAATTGCCAAACACTTCATCATGAAGATTATCATCAACAAGTTGCAAACCCTTTAGATTTTTATTTTGCATGAGCATCGTTATTTGTGAAGCCGAAAGTCTAGTACCGTTAATACTCAAAATAGAAATATTATCATCTTCAGTCAATGCCTTAATTCCTGCATTTGTAAAATCTACATGGTCGAATATGAGCCCGTATAGATGAGTACTTTGCGTTAGTGTACGAATATCTTTATTTCGTAGTTGAGTATTGATGATGCCAACGTATTGCAAATGCGAATTAGTAGCCAATGCGACCATGGTTTCATAACTCAGCGAATTCGCTGAAAAATATAGAACATCAAGTGGCATGTTAGCTATTGCAAACGCGCCTTCATTTGTTATCGGATTATTTGCTATGCCAAGCCCTTGTAGACTTGAACTTTTTGCTAGTGCTTCAGCACCTTTGTCGTGAATACGGTTAGATGAAACTTCAAGTAGCGTTAAATTAGGCGCCATTGCTAATGCTTTTGCTCCCGCATCGTTTATTTGATTTCCTGCTAAATAAAGTACTTTAAGAGTAGCAACATGTGCCAAAGGTATAGCGCCTTCTGCAATATGATTGTAAGGAGCAAATACCATTTCAATTTCAGGATGTTCATTTAAAAAGGTGACTAACTGAGGGATGTCTGCATCCTGAAGGTTACAATCGAAAAGCTCCACCATATTCCCCCATACATGTTCATCAAGATTCGCAATACATTGGTTGGTTGCGGCAAGACTTAAAGTAGACAACAAACTTGAGGCTAACAGAAAAGAGCTAGCTACTATTTTTTTCAGCATAGATATTAAATCCTTTAATAAATTAACGAAAGAATCGCCATACTACACATCTTGCTTCTGCGTTGCAAAACTAGTATTTCTTTGTAATATATTTTATCCTGTCATACGTTTTACAATAATGAGGAGCGACGATGAAAAGGCTATTTCTTTTACTTTTGGCTATACCTGGTTGTATTTATGCAGAAAATTCAATTTTTGATAATCATACCTGGTTTTTAGACAGCAATACATTAAGCACAACCGTCCATAAGCCATTTTCTTTCAATGGGCAAGTCTATGATCATACGATAGTGTATGTCACACCCGGTGGCGATCATGGTAAATCGGATATGTGTGTTGCGACATCTCCGACCACACTAAGTTGCGTCGATGGCGATGCTGTGACTTATCAAGCATCGTTGTATTCTGCAACACTTAAAAGTAAGTATATGGGAACTTATGACTATTATGAAAAAGGCCATCTCCCAAGTGCAAGTCCGCTTAGCGGTAATTGGCACCGTGAACAAAATTCACTAATGAATTGTCGCAATTCTGATTTAGTGAGCTTCACGATTCCATATCACGACACCAATGCAAAAACATTTACTCATGTGGATAGATATTTTTCTGACGGATTTGCGAAAGACGATGTTATGTTTCTTGTGAAAGACGCTACAACGGGACGTCTTGCGCTGAGTAATGAACGAGTGAGTAATTATTCTTCGTACTATCTTTATGATATAAACAACAATCCAATTTATGACTTTGACAAAATCAACACGCTTGCGAAGCTAAATGATGCCGAGAGAAGTGCTGATCCGCAATGTAATTTGACAAAAGTTAAATAACTGTCAGGGCGAACCTATGTGTTCGCCCATAATGAATATGCAAATCAATAGTTTTTTGCTAGATTACTCTTCCATTTAATTAACAGGATGTAAAAAAATGTTTATAAAGAAAATCTGTCTGACCGTATTTCTCGCCGCAACTGCTGTCAATATTAGTTATGCATCCATTGCTGGAAACTATCATTGCACAGGTTATGATCCTTTTGAAAAAGCTTCGTATCAAGAAAAATTACAAGTGAAAAAAACGGGTGAGACTTTTTCATTTTCTTCGGATTTTGGCGATGGAGAAACTGCGAAAGGCACGGGGATTTATGATGAATCTAACCATATGTTTGCCGCTGCTTGTGTTGATAGCACACCGGGCAAACCTAAACAAACTGGTTTTGCAATCGCATCGGTTAAAGAGGATGGAAGTTTTGATGTGACCTGGAGCTATTTGAATAAAACTAAGACCGCTCGTAGTCAATGTAAGAAGGTGACGGCATAGTATTGCATTTGTAGAGGCGAACATTTGTCACCCCGCACTTGTTGCGGGGTCTGGGCTTGCAATCAATACAATTTTTTAACGACTTTTTTTACGTGTTATAACCCGGACCTCGCAACAAGTGCGGCGTGACAAATTCCCGCGAAGACGTTGACAGTTAATATTATTTTTAAATCAAGCACTTACCTATTTCTTCCGTTACTCTTTTTCTTTAAGAATCCCTTAAGATCAATATGTTATTTTATATGTACTATAAAAACGAGTGAGAACTAAGAAAATGAGCCGCAATCGCTCCAATAAACATACAGCAGATTTGAGTCACTTTCCCCCTATTCCAACTATAAGAGCCGATTTAGTAGCGATCAAGGACAAAATACTGGGTGCTAGTAATTTATATACTCTGACTAATTACGAACAAGACGATGTGCGAATCGTAATCAACACGCTCATCTACATTCTTGATAATTACCAGCGTGATGATTTCAAAAATTCTAACACTGTAATACTTTGGGATGTGAACCTAGACAGCAAAGAAATCAAGGCATACCCAAACGAATCTTATGCGCCTATTCATCTCGAAAATCATCCTACTGGTGAGGTCCGCATTGCCTGTTTGCTACGAACCCTAGTTGTGCAATTCACTACAGCATTTCACCTACTTGATGCTCTCGATCCAACACGTGTAAACCTGTATGTAAAAACATTTTGCGGTTCCTTACACGGCCACTGTATTGATATGCGTACTGGACAAGCTTTTGAATATGTAGAAATGCGTGAAAGAGAGGATTTTTCATCTCTCATGCAACAAATCGGCAAACAATATCCTTCCTACTTTGATGCTATAGGACAGTTGCTAAACCATTCGACCTGGAATAAAAAAACGTTTATTGCCGATTCAGGAAAAAACGCATTTTATAAAAGTGGTGGGAGAGTAGACGAAAAAAGCTTTCCATTTATTGCTCAGTTTTTAGCTGAAAAGTCTCATCTCACGGTTAATAATGATTTTTATACACATTACAAGAAGACACCTAATTTACAAGTACATTTATTTTTTTACGGATTTCTTTTACAACATGACTTTATTGATGAATTACTAAGCAAAGATCGTAGCTCACTTGAAGAAGACGAATTTGATCTTTTAGTCTGCCCACAGTATCCCCATCGGGACCTGCTTATCGTTGCCCTTGAACAACTTAAGGATCTGATTCAAAACACTGATCCCAATAAGGTAAATCCATTAGATTTTGATCCAGAAGCGAAACAACATGGAGAAGAAAAAGCAAAAGTCGATCCTAAGCGAGTAGAACAACGCGTTAAAGAAACCACGCAAAGACTCGAGGCGCATAGAAAAACATTTGTAAATTTAATTAAGCTAACTACACCCCGGGCACTTATTAAGTGGTTTGATAAACTTGATCCATCAAATGTTCTTATCCGTGATGCTTTTTCTACTTATTTAAGCGTGCAAAATATTCTAGATATTTTACCCTTCTTATTGAAAGCATGTAATACTCCCGCTGTTACAAACAACGATCCCGTAACTGCTCATGGACGTTGTCAAAAATTGATTTTACTGCTAGTAGGGGCAAATTTTTTCGAATCTTTAAATTCTAGAAGCTCTTTTGAAACCGATTTTAAGTATGTGCAAGACACTTTTCAGAAAGAATTTACTCGTCGTCCTGGAGCGCCTGAAGAAAAAAGTTTGACGAGTGACAGTTTGCTGAAAGATTGGATCTCTGCTTATCTAAAAAAGGAGTTTTACAATTCTCAGCCGACCACTGCTATTGCAGCTTCTATGCTGCTCCTCACAATATTTACAAATTTAACGCCATCAGTATTGAAAATGCTTCTTACATCTGACATGGCATTTTTTACTCAAATATTTAAAGTAATATCATCCAACGGTGAGCCAGCTAATGCCTGGCTTCTGATGGAAGTAATAACTACCTTATTAGAACAGCAAGATAGGATGAATCGACCCATAGTACTCGTCTATGAGAATGTAAAGACAATGATTCAAGACTTACAAGAATCATTGCCTGCCGTGAGTCAAGAAGCAGCATTATCAATGCTAGACAATACTAGAGAAAGAATAGAAAAATCGTTCTTTACAAATGATATCTTTAGTCTAACGATTCAACTACAAATTTATCTAAATGAAGATAAATTAAATTATTTTTTTAGACTGTATTTAAATCAAATACCTAGAGAGCAACTTGCATATATAGTCACTCCTAAACTAATAAGTCATGCTCTACGCTTTCTTAAACAGCAAGATTTTATAGAATTATGTTATCAGATTTCTACGCGGCTGACGCCAATAGAAATTGCTAATTTGATGCAAAATATAAAGCTGACGGACGATATCCCTAAAAGCAATATTAACACTTTGATAAACAATTTTTCTCACAAGATATCTCCTCACATAATAGTAGCGATCTGTCTGTCAGCACCTAATAAATTAGCTGCACTGATGAAATTTGTCTCTGCGTTCGCTCATCTGCCTTCTCAGCCTTCGCCGTTCTCAAATAACCCCAAACAAAGCTATCTAGATTGTTTTGTAAGAGACGCAACGCCTAAAATTATATTAACTTTACCTAATGGACAATCTGAATTTGTAGCGTATGTTGCAAATGCACTTATTCCTTTAAATGGAAATGAAACAAATCTAAAGATTTTAACTAGTTTTCCTACTGAAATAATCATGGCGATCATTGGTGCCAGAAATACAAGAACCAGACAATTAATCCATACACAAGCCATTATCGATGCATGCAAACAATCTGATCCTTTATTTATTACAGCCATTCATAACATATTGAATCAACTTGAACGTGAGCAGAAGACAGAATTGCTTCAAAGATCGCCGTTGTTGCGGTTACTTGCAGAGCATATGGACGAAAATGAAGTTCTACGAATATTAAGAATTATAATAGGTTGGAGTAAATCGAACTTAGATTTGGTTCGTAGTATTTTTTCCTCAACTGGTGCATTACTACTCTTGGTAGAACAACGTAAAATAAAATGTCTGACTGCCATAGTGGGCGAACTTGATTCTGAGAGTTTGTTAGGTTTAATTGAAAATGATAATTTGTTAGGAAATATGGCCTACCATTTTAATACGCTGGAATTTTCTGAGTTTCTTGAAAAGAACGTTAAATTAAAATTATCTGCAGTACAGTATAAAAGTGCGTTACATAAAATTGTACTGCACGCCGAAACTTCGGAAGCGGCTATGCAATGTTTATTACAACATTGTCATGGCGTTTTAACACCTACTGAAATAATTACTGTTTTTCTAACTTCACCTAATCATTTTTCAGCATTGAAATTTATTGTATATCTTTATGAAAACCATTTTCTAACGCCTAACGAGCTCAAAAGCTACATCACGAAAGTGATTGCGAAGTTTCCACCGTTAGACCTGAATGCTAAGCAAAAACCAGAAGAACTGACATTACTGCTTTCAATACTTTCTACTCAGATCTCCCCCGCTTTGATGGCTGAGATCTGTTTGGAAGCAGCGGATAAATTGACTTCTTTTCTAGCTTTTATTGCGATTGTTGAAACACAGTCTGTGTTAGCAACTGCGGATGAAAAAAGTTCTCACGGAAACAATTACACCAAAAACTTTATCGCCGCTGCATTGCCTGACGTAATTCAGCATTTAGGTGGTGAAGCTAATTTGGTAACTGCTCTTAAGTCATTTTTTACAACTTTAAATAATCGAAGTTTAGCAACATTAGTTTATTTTAATGTTGGAATATTTATGGCGATACTTGATAGTAAAGCCAACAATACAAATCACTTCATTCATCAACAAACTATCAGCGATTTATTTTCTATCCCTCACAATAAAATGCTTATCGAAATTTTGACTGAAGTTTTTCGGTTGTTAGGACAAAGTAATCAAGAATCGCTGCTTAATACCTCATATTTATTACGTGTTATCGCCGAATATGCTGAAGAAAAAGACTCTACTAATCTGTTGCTGACGGTAATACGTTGGAATAAACCCGACTTGATTCAGACTTTATTTAAATCTACTGATGATTTTAAACTCCTACTCGTCAAAAATAATATCCGCTGTTTTACTAGTCTAATAGGCGCATTAAATCCGGTTGACTTGTTTGCTCTCCTGAATAAAAACACTTTGCTGAGTAACGCTGCCCGCTATCTAGGTACTGATCAATTAGCTGATTTTCTCATGCAAATAAAATCAATACTAACGCAGCAGGAATATGAAAGTATTTTGAAAAAGCTTAGCTTACATGCGGATACATCTGCAGATAATGTGATGTGCCTATTGCATTGTAGTCACCGCAATCTGAGTGCTGAAGAGATGGCAACCTTATTTTTAACAGCATATGACAGATTTTCTATATTTAAACCATTCATTGAAACAATTGATACTCTACCCTCCGTATCATCTGTTTCGACGCGAAAGGATGAGCAAAAACAAGAAAATTTCAAATCTCAAGATTATTTCAGTCGATTTATCAAAGCCAGCGCACCTAATATCATCGCTTCTCTAACACAACAAGATAATATCGATGACGATGATACTAGATTCTCTGTTCATCAATTTATTACGATGGCTTGCGCTCAATTACATGCTGAAGAGAAAGAAACAGATAGGTATGCAACAGGATTATTAACATCTATTAGGAACTGTCCTATTCTTTCATTGGAGCAGAAATTTGAATATATCGTCTTATTTCCTCAAGAAACCATTATTGATGCGTTAAGAAATCAGAAAGATGAGGGTAAAAAGTTTCTTTATAATGTGATCGTATTCGCGGTAGATTTCGATATAACAAAAGGAAAAAATTTGATTCAATCTGTTCTAAACGATCCATTACTAAATCCTTTATTTAATCTAGTGCGTGTTCCCATTTTGAAAAAACTTTACGAAACTGCTAAAGTAAATAATAAGCTGGCTAAAGAGTGTATATCAAAGTTGATAGGATATCTTGAGAATCAAAAAATAAATCAAAAACGTGTAGCATTTGCTATACAAACAATTTTTTCTTTGGTCAATGATCCAATTGATAAACTTGAGCTTGCGGCAATACAAAAATCGGTTTTGGCTGAGCATGGTAGGAGTTTGTTTAAAAGTGAAATTGCGACTTATATTAATATTTATTTAGTAGAGTCGAATAAGAAACCAGAGCTTGGTGTACCGCAACAAGTTATGGTGTCGCAATAAAAACCTAAGCCATATTGACTGGATACCGCGGTACGACGGGCGGTGTTGCAGACTTTTTTGTTTTTTGTAGGGGCGAACCTGTGTGTTC
>JBDTIZ010000139.1:0-4785 GCA_039936115.1 Gammaproteobacteria bacterium | reverse complement strand
GCAATGAACAATGTATGCATCAGCCGCATTAATACTTTCACGAATCTGCTTTTGAGAAATGGGTATCTTCTTTTTTAAGTCCGCACGATAAATTCTATGAGTCACGGGTGATTTGATGTTGATTAACATAGCTAATCCCTCTTCATGTTTCTCCATTTAGAATTATATTGTACTATAATAGAAATAGAATTCGACGCAAATTTTTGCAGGTTAGCGTACCTGTTGATTTTAATGAGCTTGAAACTGATGCGTCATAGCTGGGTGTATGAGGATATTCGGAATACTTTTCGACTAATCGTCCTTTTCATCTTTTATACTAGCGAAAGCTTCAGGAGATTGTAATAAGGTTTCAAAATCGTGAGAAGAAAGAGGTTTACTAAAATAAAAACCCTGAATTTCTCCACATTTTTTTGATTTTAAAAAATCTAACTGGCTTTGCGTTTCAACACCCTCAGCTACAACTTCCAGGTTTAATCCATGCGCCATAGTGATAATAGCTTGAATAATAATTTCATCATCACGGTTATGACTAATATTTTGAATAAAAGACTGGTCGATCTTGAGTCGATCAAGAGGAATATTTCTTAAGTAATTTAAGCTTGAATAACCCGTACCAAAATCATCAAGCGCTATATAAATACCCATTTTTCTCAATTCAGAAATTTTCTTTGGTGCTTCTATGTGGTTTAAAATAATATTTTCAGTCAGCTCTAGCTCAAGATAGTTGGGAGCCAAACCTGTATCATCAATTATCTTTTTGATGCAAGCAACCACATCCGGCTGTTTAAATTGTTTAGAAGTGATATTAACCGCAACACGTACTTTAGGTAATCCCATTTCTTGCCAATATTTATTTTGTTTACATGCAGTTTCTAGTACCCATGTACCAATAGTATTAATTAAACCCGTCTCTTCTGCCAGGGGTATAAAATCAATTGGCAACAACGTACCTTTTTTGGGATGTTCCCACCGCACTAATGCTTCAACAGAAACAAATTGGTTTTTTGCCAAATCATATTGAGGCTGATATACAAGAAAAAGTTCATTTTCATTTATGGCACGATGTAAATCTGTCTCAAGCTCTAAGCGACCAAAACAGGTTTTAGCAAGTTCAGATGTATAAAATTGAAATTGATTTCCACCTAATTCTTTTGCACGATACATTGCCATGTCCGCATTTCGCAGTAGCTCATCCGTATTATTACCATCGCCAGGAAAAACAGCAATTCCAATGCTGGTAGAAATTATTATTTCGTGATTTTTTACTTTTAAAGGTACATTAATCGCTTTTAATAAACTGACTGTAATTTTTTTAATGATCTTTTTGTCTGTCACAGGAGAAAAAATTCCTACAAATTCATCGCCTCCTATTCTACCTAACATATCATTTTCACGAAGCGCTTTACTTAAGGACGTTGTCACTGATTTTAGTACAGAATCTCCCGCGCCGTGGCCAAAGCTATCATTAATTAATTTAAAGCGATCAAGGTCAAAAAAGAAAATGGCAAATTCACTTTTTTCCCGCTGGGCTATATTTATTTCTTTTTTGATTCTATCAATCATCATTGCCCGATTGGGTAACCCAGTTAAAAGATCATGAGTTGCCTGATATTCAATTTTCTTTGTGCGTTCTTGAACACGTGCTTCAAGATTTTTCGTATAGGATCTACTCTCTTGCATCAATTGCCATTTTTTTGTTAGTGCACAAGCAAGCTGCCGAACAGAAACATGATCAAATGGTTTTCTCAAAATTAGTAAATTTTCATTTTGTCCTAAGTGCTCAGCAGTTTCCTCCCAGGAATAATCTGAATAAGCACTACAAATCACAATTTGAATGTCGGGATCAATTTCCCAAATATGTTTTATTGTCTCAATTCCGTCCCAACCAGGTGGCATTCGTATATCAACAAATGCTAATGCATAAGGTTTTTTATCTTGTTTTGCTTGTGCAATATATTTTACACCTTCCTGGCCTTGAGCCGCTGTATCAATTATAAATTGAGGAAGCTCTATTTTTTTAGTTTTTTCTCCAAAAAGACTCTCTTCCAATAATTCTAATTTATCCGCGTTTTTTGTAGCGAGGATTTTAATAAAATCGCTATGGATTTGTAGATTATCATCTATGATGAGCAAGCGCAAAGAATGATCTGACATACGTTTTACCTCACTTTTCTTTATTTGGTAAAGAAAGAATAAAGACAGCACCTTCGTTCCGTCCTGTACTTTCTGCACGCAATGATCCGCCCAACTCCTTAGCAGTATTTGCGCTTCCATGTAATCCAAAACCATGACCTTCTTTTTTTGTGGTATAACCTAAGGAAAATATTTTCGTAAGATTTTCTGATTCAATGCCGATACCATTATCACGAATCGAAATAGATACGTTGTGGTTATCATAGTCTTGTGTAATTTCAATAATAATATTTTTTTCTTTTTTTTCAGATAATATCACCGTTTCTTTTGCATTTTTCATCAGGTTGATGAGTATTTGTAGCAACTTTGATTTGTCAATCATAAGGGTAATATTTTCTTTAAAACTTTTAATTATATTTATTTCTAGTTCTTCCCATACGCCACAACCTATTTGAATCGCATAATCAATAGCGTCATTTAAAGATACTTTTTCATTAATATTTATAACGCCACTAATTGCATTTTGCATATGCAATACGCTTTTTATGTGCTGAACATTCGTATTTAGCACGCTAATTTCTTTATTTATATCAGCTAATTGAATATTTAAATGATCTGAAAATTCTAATATATAATTAAACGCTAATTTACCTTTAGTATCGTTAGTAAAATCAGCAGAATTTTCTGGTAAACTATCTTGTAAGATACCAACGGTTTTTTTCAAATACTCGGGTTTAATTTTCTCGAGTAATTCTTTAATGACTGAGATAGAAATATTAACGCTATTTAAAATATTTCCAATATTATGTAATACAGAAGCTGCGATTTCAGACATACCTGCTTGTCTTGCGGTCAATAATAATTTTTGTTGTAATTCAGATAATTGTTCTTCTGCTTTTTTTTGTTCTGTAATATCCATCATAATGCCGGAAAAATAACGGAAAGGCTTGTTTTTATCTTGTAATGGTTGAACTTCTCCCTTAAGAAATGCCCATCGCATTTTACCATCTAACTGATTATAGATCCTGAATTCCATTTCGTAACTTTTTGTTGCTTGCAAAGCATTTGTAAATAAATCTGAAAAAGTTTTTCTATCATCTTCGTGCAAAAATACTAAAATATCATTAAAAGTTGGTGCAGCAAGAGCTGAACTAATTCCAAATAGACGGTAAGTTTCTTTCGACCAAAGGAGTCTTTCATCTAGTTTGTCATACACCCATAAACCAATATGTGCAGTAATTTGAGCTTGTTCGAATTTATCATTCAACTCTAACATTTCGCGGGAGGAAATATCCATTGATCTTTCCAGCAAATATCGTTCCTGCTCGAAATCAAAATAACCACGATTAATACGCGATAAAAATTCTTGCCATTTCTGTAAGTTGGTAGGCATTTTATCAGTGTCAAGCTCCAAACGCTTGAGTGTTCTGGCGACTAAATAAAATAGTTGCTCTTCCATGTTAATCCTCTTCCGTAATGATTGTAAGTGTCATCGTTTGATTGTGCAGAGCACATGTTCCTTTGACTTGTGGTGATAGTTCACCATAAGAATAAAAACCAATTTGTTGTGTATGTGATGGGAAGATTTGTAACACAGATTCTGTTTCTTCTTCTGTTCTTTCTCCCAGTAACAGCCTTCGTCCTACACAACTAATCGCAATTAATAAAAGTGGTTTGTCAGGTAGCAATGCGCAGCTTGCTAATGTTAATTCGCCTGCTTGTGTAGCACCCGAAATAAGGCGATCAAAGTTAGCACGCATAAGTTGTGCTAAATAGCCTACCGGCATGTCTCCTGCAAATGTGAGCGAATTTTCATTTTGATTGATACCTAAAATAGTTCTTACTACTTGAGGCGCGCTTGCTTCTTTCCTAATCGCGAGTGGAAATAATAAACCTGTGGCAGGGAGGCCAGATGCTTTTTCTCCTAGATATTCTTTGTAGAGTTGCAGGGCAGGTTTTCCATCAAGCTCATAGAGTATATTATTTGTTGCACGAGTGATTCTTCTTTCTGGGCCAAATATGTCCCATCCCCCTCGTGAACCATGCCCAATACGAATAGCATCTCCGTAAAATCCAACGGCAACAATTTTATCAGTCTCTATTTGACCATTTATAATAGACCATGTTTTTTTAAACCGATCACCATCACCCGCTAAACCACCTGTAACAATTACATTATTATTTGTTACTGCATTGACTCCAGAAACCAGTTCTGAACCATTAATATTAAGACCTTCTGATAGAATAAATATAGCTTTTAAGTCTTCCTGCTTGAGTTGATTTGCAATTTCGTTGCCAGCTTCTTTTGATTGAAAAGAGTTTTCAATAGAAATAGAAATAAGTTTAAGCTGGGTTTTTTCAAATTTGGCAATGGCAACTACAATCGTATTATCACTAATAGCTGAACCAAAAATTTCTCCGGCTGTTGAGCACCCAATCATTTTTGCTGCAGGAAAGTTTTCTTTGAGTTGTTGAATGGGAGCTGAATCTTCACTGAATATAGGTGCAGCAAAAATCAAAACAAGTGTATTTTCTGAATCTAATTCTGTAGGGAAGCTGTCAAGCGACCAGCCTTTATTTTTAATAAATTGAAATGTCTTTAATTGCATAGTCGACACCTCTAAACTGGTTACTAGCACGTATTATGTTGAT
>JBDTIZ010000138.1:0-4828 GCA_039936115.1 Gammaproteobacteria bacterium | reverse complement strand
TCCCATACCGAACTCAGAAGTGAAACTGCTCCGCGCCGATGATAGTGTGAGTTTCTCATGCGAAAGTAGGTCATCGCCAGACTTTTATTCTAGACCCTCGATAGGAAACTATCGGGGGTTTTTTTATGTCGATAAAAAATTGACACAACACCTTGCAGATCTAATCTGAGGATCCTTGCAGCATTTGTACGCACCGTCACTCAGTACTTTAACGCACTGTCACTCCATACATAAACACACTGTCATCCCGCACTGTAATCCACTGTCACCCCGCACCTTAAACCACTGTCACCCCGCACCTTAAACCACTGCCACCCTGCACCTTAAACCACTGTCACCCCGCACTTGTTGCGGGGTCTGGTCTTTAAATAATAAAAAATACATTTTCTTTTGTAGGGGCGAACCTATGTGTTCGCCCTCTTGATCGAAACGATAACGTTTGTGTATCAAGGTCGCAGGGCGAACACGCAGGTTCGCGCCTACAAAAGCACTTCAGTGATCATTCATACTTTTAATTCGCCAGCTTCAACATAGGGACAAATTACGGAAAGGAAAACAGAAGGGAGATAGAGAGATATAATTCGAATTCTTGATAATAACATCCCTGTTATCGATGAAATTATCGTGTAGGACAACTAAGCAACAGAACAGTGCAAGTGATCAAGATAAGCATTATCATTCGCTCCTTTAACTACGCTACCTTTTACAGTCAGTGTTTGATTGCTGTTAACATTAACATCACACGAAGCCGGTAGTGGTTGGTGATACACACGCATCGTTCCTGAGTTAACCATAAAAATTTGTTCTACTTGACCAGGCAACAACGGATAAACTTTTCCATGACTTGCAGCCATCATACTTACGCATCCAACACCATCTTCAACACACAAGAAATAAGTATTATTAGCGCTAGTACCAGACACTTTTATATTCAAATTAGCGGAACCGTCATCTGCATAAGCGACACTATTAATAGCAATAAGACACACCAATGCACCCATTACTTTCTTCATTTGCCACCTCGTTTTGAAAATCTATGTAACCATCCTACAGAACAAGGCTTAATGAATTATTAACTGAAACTTAAGATTTCCTTAAGAAAAAAATCTAACTTAGAGGATAGAAAGTTTACTTGCTATAAATCATGAAACTACAAATTGACGCGATAAGTAAAAAATTCTGATCAAATAAAACCAACAAAAACAGCATGTTTAGCTTATAATAGTAGTATGTAAGTTGAACGAGTAAGTACGAATATAATTATTAACGAGGATATGCAAATGCAAAATCAACGAGGTATTATCCCAAGTCTTTATGTGAGTGAAGAAGAGACTAATCAATTTTTCAATGCAGTTTTTGAAAAAAATGCAAAGGGTGAATTCGGTCTTAAGAAGCAATACACTTTTTCTCAGCTTACTCAAGATGCAAACACTAATTTCAATGAGGTTTATGACGAATATATTAGCAACACTGCTGGCAGTCGTGATGAATCTCTAGCAAATAGCCATAAAAACTTATTCGCACGCGAATCCTATTTAGAGAACGTAAAAGGGTTAGGACCTGTTCGTATATTTCCACCAAAAGACAAAAACATCTTAATAGACGTTGATGATTTATTTAGAAACGCGCTTGGTTTTTTTCGCGCAACACAAACCATTATTAACGAACAAAAGATGGCTGCTTCAGATAAATCAAATGCACAAAAAGAATCAGCACAATTATTTAAGTCATTTTGCGAAATCATGCAAATCTACAAAGAAGAATATCAAAAAGTTAGCATGACGGATCCAGGTAGTGCTGAAAAGATTTTAATTAAAGCCAATAAAAAGTTAGCAGAATTTAACGGCGCCTTAGCCAATCAATTAGTTGATCTTGAAATTTGTAGAAAGTTCAAACACGCACAAAAAGCGATTAATCTTGTCCGCGGTTATCAATTCAAAATGACGTATCCTGAAATGCATTGCACGGTGATCGATCAACCGGGCATTGCAAAAACGCTTTATTTTTCTAAACCAACAACATTTACTTCCACTCGAAATGATCCGACAAGCCCATGGCACGATCTCCAAAGCCAATCATGGTATAAACATTTAAGAGAAAAAACAGGAAGACCAGGTAAAAAAGTTCCTTGGTACGCGAAACTTTTCGGATTAAAACAAAAACCTGAGAAACCAGAAGAAGGTTATTGGTTTGATAATTTTTTCAAACACCATCCAGAACTGGATACACTCTCCGGCGTTCCAATGGAACGTTCAACACCCAATACAGCTAATTGCAATGAATCAACGACAGCGGTGTTTGATCATAATGGTACTTTGTTGCAAAGATTAACAGCCAGTCGTGCAGCGATTACTGAGCCTTATGAAACTTCTGAAAAAGACAAAGCCGCACTCACTCTATTTAATCACAAACAATTATTGAGTGAATCTAGAATTCAACAACTTGTCGCTAACCATTGCATGCAGTGGAATTCGTTATATACCACTAATGCAACAATTCAGATACCTTACTTGCATCAAACATTGATTACCGATGGGGTAATAGGTGCTGGCGATTCAGGAAAAAGCTCCACAATGTTAGATAATAAAGCGCGAGCCAATGAAGCTTTGCGCAAAGAACTGCTCGGAAAAGAAATTTTTGTGTCTAAGCATGCTCCCTTTAACGTTATAGTAATCAATAAAGGTGAATACGCTAAACAACCACTAAGTGGCACACATCGCAAAGTTGAATTAAAAATCTTAGCAACAAATAACTGCGTTAATTCCCATGAAAAAAGATCACGCGTTCGCAACAACGATGTAAATGATTCAAGAGAACTTGTGCGTTTGGCTAGTAAACAACTGCAAGCAATACAAGTTTACAGTGAGAATAATTTCGAGTCTGCTAATTATGATGTACACCAGAATTTCATCACTATTATAAGGTTTTTGAATAGTCCAAATCATAGCGTGTTCAATCCTTACAAACCGCGTGGAGACGATGTTAAGACTGCTATTAAAGAATTTTCAGAATTTTTCAGAAACCAAAAAGATCCTAAAAACTTAGCCTTTGCACGCGATTGTGGTTTGGTTTTACAAGCAGCCGTCGAATTAAAATGTACAGTTCACGAAACGTGGTTCGGTTCGCTGCGTCGAAATATCAGCAACGCACTTCTTCGAATACCTTACATCGGGCGAGGGTTAAAAATATTAATCGTCGAACCGTTAGCATTAATTGGCAAGATAGCATCACTAGCAGTGCCAATGGCCGGCTGGGTTGGATTAGGACGATGGGCTAGACATCAAGGTACCCGACGTAAAGCATTATATAAAAGCGCTTGTGAAGGCATACTCACAGGAAAATTAGGCGCAGTTGAATTTGGTTGCATGAGCAACGAAGATCGTGGTGGCGAAACCGCTGCTTTAGAGCGCGCAATGCTGACTCAATTTAGCACTACGGGTAAATTGATTGGTTTTAATGATGGTCCGAATGACAAACGTGCATTCCTTGAAACTTATTGCCAAACGACTGAAGATGAGCACAATAATGCAAAAATGACGACAGATTCTGCCATCATTAAATCTGCAGAAACGCGCAATCCAATTTTGAGCTCAGGTTTGCTTTCAGAACAAGAAACTTCGGAAGAGTTAGATGTGTCAGAAATGTTAGATGAGACACGTAAAGGTAAATTTAACAAAAAAACAACGATTCAAGGGTTTATCAAATCAACTACTGAAGAGCTCTCCAAGCCTGAGGTTGAGGCACAAGTTGCAGATGAAAAACAATCATTGTTATCTGATCACAAATCCGATGAAGTAGGAATTTTCCGCAGTCTTTCAGGTAAAGATCAGGCTCATTCCGCTAAAGCATTAGCGGCTAATGGGACTAAGTTGGCTGCGGAAAAGGTGCCTGACACACAAGAGGGTATTAAATCGAAAAAGACAGTCAAAAAAGTAAAATTCGATCTACCTGATGAAACAGATGCGGATGATGAGGATGCTAGCCCTAAGCACAATTATAAATTTTCATAAATAAACTGACGTTATGCCAGCGAAAGCTGGCATCCAGTCCTTAAATACGCTTTTGTAGGGGCGAACCTATGTGTTCGCCCAGCGGTCATAATATAACGTAATGTCTTCGATCGAGAGGGCGAACACACAGGTTCGCCCCTACAAAAGTATTTTAATTCGAATGACGATAGGTTGATTACGTTTCCAACAAAAAAGTCACCGGCCCATCGTTACAAAGTGAAATTTGCATATCAGCACCGAATTCACCCTGAGCCACGCTGGAATATTGTTCACGTGCAATTTTCACCAAATCATCAAATAATAATTTACTTTGCGCAGGCGCCATGGCTGTTGAAAATCCAGGTCGAGTGCCAGTTTTGGTATCTGCTGCTAAGGTAAACTGCGGCACAAGTAATAACCCTCCACTAATATCCTTCACACTCAAATTCATTTTCCCATCGGCGTCCGAAAAAATGCGATAAGTTAATAACCGTTCCACTAATCGTTCGACTTCTTTTTTCCCATCGTTTTTTTCGATGCCAATCAAAGCCAGAATACCTTGAGGAATTTCACCTATTGTATTTTGATTGACTTCTACTTTTGCATAAGTGACTCGTTGAATAAGAGCGCGCATGTTTTTGGTTTCCTTTTCGAACTAACTTCTTAAGGGTGAAGAGGCTTGTCATTCCCACGAAGGCGCACTAGCATCCGGTAAATCAGTGTAGATATTAAACACTGTTGAGAAAGCACTGTAACCCCGCATCTTACTCTGTCACCCCGCACTTGTTGCGGGGTCCGGGCTTTAAATAATAAAAAATACATTTTTATTTTTTTAAATG
>JBDTIZ010000137.1:0-7438 GCA_039936115.1 Gammaproteobacteria bacterium | reverse complement strand
GATGGAATGAAATAAGGCAAGCACTCGCAGAAAGCTCAAGAAAAAGAAAGCCGCAGATTAGGTCTTACGGCTTTTCCTTAGGTTAGCGCTTATGCGGCTTGTCCGCGGTATCCAGTCAACTTGGCATAGGCTTCTCGCCAGGGCTTTTAGATTTTTAGTTTCAGATGACGGCTTTAATACATTTAGTTTAAACTTCATCAATCCAAACTGTTTTTTAAAAACAATTAAGCGAGCCATATAATGAAAAATGACTTATTAAACCAAAAACAACTTCCCAGCTTTAGCACAATTGTTCCCACTGAAATCGAGCCCCTACTCAAAGAAGTACTCAATGAAAATCGTCAAAAACGACAAAAATTATTGGCGAATGTTAAAGCTGTTAGCTGGAATACGTTGCTTGTTCCGCTCGAAGACATGGATAATCAACTTAACAAAATGTGGTCGCCGATTTCTCATCTACATTCGGTGATGGAATCTGATGAATTACGCGCGGCTTATAATGCTTGCTTGCCGTTATTAACGGAATATCATACGGAACTCATGCAAAATGAAACACATTATCAAGCGATTAAAACCATTTCAGAAAGTCCCGATTTCAAAAATTTGCATGCCGCACAACGCAAAGTGATTGAAAATGAGCTCCGTGATTTTCGTTTAAGCGGTGTAAGCTTACCCGCTGATAAAAAATTACGTTTTGCCGAATTGCAAAAAAAATTAAGTAAACTTACTACTCAATTTAGCGAAAACTTATTAGATGCAACACATGGATGGACGTTTCACGTCACAGAACTTGAATTGCTCACTGGCTTACCCGAGCAAACACTCGAAATTGCCGCGCAAAATGCGAAACAAAAAAGTAAAACAGGTTGGATATTGACGTTGGATTATCCCTGTTATTCCTCAGTCATTAAATATTTAGCCAATCGCGATTTGCGCAAAACTATGTATGAAGCATATGTCACGCGTGCATCAGATGTTGGGCCAAATGCGGGGCGTTTCGATAATACAAAATTGATGGAAGACATTGTGCAAACTCGACATGAACTTGCGCAATTGTTAAATTTTCCGAGTTTCGCTGAATATTCACTTGCGACCAAAATGGCGCATGATCCAAACCTAGTACTGACTTTTTTAAATGATTTAGTCACCAAGTCAAAAAAATCCGCTGAAGCTGATATGCAAGAACTCACTGAATTTGCAAAATCACAGGATGGTATCACAACACTGGAACCATGGGATTTGCCTTATTATGGAGAGAAATTACAAGAATCTAAATATTCAATTTCACAAGAAGAATTACGCCAATACTTTCCTGTTAATAAAGTATTGGAGGGTATGTTTACCGTCATGGGACGGTTGTTTGGTATAAAAATTGTTGAGCGCCATGATGTGGATATCTGGCATCCACACGTGCAGTTTTTTGAAGTTTATGATAATGAAAATAATTTACGTGGTTATTTTTATACCGATTTGTATGCACGTCCGCATAAAAAAGATGGCGCCTGGATGGATGAATGTCGTGTTCGTCAAATTTTACCGGACAATACTCTGCAATATCCGGTTGCTTTTTTAACCTGTAATTTCATGCGTCCTATCGGCGACAAACCCGGAACGCTGACGCACGATGAAGTACAAACTGTTTTCCATGAATTCGGTCATTGCCTACATCATTTGTTGACGCAAGTGGATTATGCGCCTGTTTCAGGCATCAACGGTGTGCCGTGGGATGCGGTGGAATTTCCTAGTCAGTTTTTCGAACACTGGTGTTGGGATAAGGAATCACTGACATTAATTTCCGCGCATGAAACAACGGGAGAATCCTTGCCGGATGCGCTTTATAAAAAATTAATCGCGGCGAAAAATTTTCAATCCGGCATGCAAATGTTGCGTCAACTCGAATTTGCATTATTTGATTTTCGTTTACACCTTGAATTTGATCCCAGCAAAGGGCCGCAAGTGCAAAAAATTCTAGATGATGTGCGACTAAAAACAGCTGTGGTTCCTACTGCTAAATTTAATCGCTTTCAACATAGTTTCTCGCATATTTTTTCAGGGGGTTATGCGGCTGGTTATTACAGTTATAAATGGGCT
Organism: Gammaproteobacteria bacterium; assembly: GCA_039936115.1. Taxonomy (GTDB): domain Bacteria; phylum Pseudomonadota; class Gammaproteobacteria; order DSM-16500; family DSM-16500; genus DATIJJ01. The sequence goes on along the minus strand of JBDTIZ010000137.1, from coordinate 5,347 downwards.
GAAGTATTGTCTAGTGATGCTTTTTCACGTTTTGAAGAACAAGGGGTTTTTGATCGTGTTTCGGGACGTGCGTTTTTGAATAATATATTGGAACAAGGTGGGGTGTGCGACCCTATGGATTTATTTGTCGCATTTCGTGGGCGATTGCCGACAATTGATGCGTTATTGCGGCATAGTGGGTTGGCTTAGCTTTGTAGGGGCGAACACATAGGTTCGCCCCTACAAAAGCCGCAATGCGCTATCAATTTGCGTTATAATAGCTATTATCATTCTGAAAGTTATAAGACTTAGGAGTGAGCAACCGTGTTTGATGCCGACCGTCCCATTCTTAAACATGAACAGGATCGCCTAGGGCGGTCTGGTTTTGCCAAATATTTAGCGCGCAGTATTCTGGATCATAACAATACTGAAAGTTTGGTCATTGGATTATATGGCGCTTGGGGCACCGGCAAAACATCTATTATAAATCTCACTCTAGAAGAATTAAATTTGGCATCCAGTAATATGCTGGATGAAGAAAGACCTATCATTTTAAATTTCAGTCCTTGGAGTTATTCAGGTCAAGATCAATTAATTTATAGTTTTTTTCGTAGACTCACTTCTGAAATTCGTCGCGCAGAATATGTTGAAGATGCTGATAAAATTATTCAGTTACTTGAATTATATGTTTCTTTCTTTACTCACCTACCTGTTCCTAGAATATTTCGTCAAAAACATAACTTCGTTACCAAGCTCGCAAAACCACGTGTGACGAAAGAAGAAGCCTATGGTTGGGAATCGGGACGTGACTTAACTCAAGTGAAAGCTGAATTAAATACTTTGCTTCGCAAACAAAAACATAAAATTATTATTTTTATCGATAATATTTCTCGCATTGAAGACAACGAAATTAAACAAATTTTTCAAATTGTCAAATCTATGGGTGATTATACAAATACTGTTTATGTTCTTGCAATGGATAAACCACATGTTATACGTGCGATGGATAATGTCTACGGTAGTGGTGGCATTCACTATTTGGAAAAAGTTGTACAATTACCGTTTGAAATTCCTGACATTTCTAAACAAGATGTAGAAAGTATTTTGTTAGATCGCTTACAACAAGTGGTTAGCATTGTACCCGAAGGTATGTGGGATAATAATTATTGGGCTGATATTTACTATTCAACCTTGAAATATTTTTTCAAAAATTGTCGCGACATTACCCGCTATGTTAACGCATTGAGCTTTAGTTATCCGCGCGTGAAGGATTTAGTAAATCCTGTTGATTTTTTTGCGATTACTGCGCTCTCGACTTTTTCACCTAACGTCTACGATGGTATTCGTGACAACAAAGATTTATTTACTGATTTTGTCAGCAATGTGTTTGAACCGACGGCAGAAGAATTGAAAGAATACACTATACGCTGTGATGAAATTTTAAATCGTTCAGATGCTCTTTCACGTCAAATCTTGCAACAGTTGTTGAGTCGATTATTTCCGACATTAAGAAATTTTTATCCGACAGAAATTCTTTTTCATCATTCAGAAGAAATGGCGCGGCGCAATAAACGTGTTTGTAGCGCAGATTTTTTTGACACATATTTTTTATCCGCTATTCCTGTTGGAGTTATGTCCACCGCCGAAATTAATACCTTAATCAGTTTGACGACTGATGAATCAGCGTTTGCCCAAGCGATTTTGCGCTTAAACAAAGATGAACGTATTCTGCCGTTTCTTGCCTTATTGGATAGTACGGAAGTGTATAATATTCCTATTCAATATATTCCCCATGCAGTCAGTGCATTATTGGATTGTGCTGATCTCTTTCCTGAAGGCGTGAATACTGCATTAAATTTTGATACGTCTATGCGTGTTCATCGCATTCTGCATCAATTGTTACGACGTCTTCCAACGACGAAAGCGAGATTTGAAGTTTTTCGTGATGCCATTAACAAATCTACGTTGAGTTTGTATAGTATGGTTTATGAACTGAATATGCATACAACAGATGACTCTATTCCACTCGAGCAACTAGACTTCACGCAGAACGAACTTGAAACATTGCAAAAATTAACTGTCGAAAAAATTAAATATTGGGCGACGATTGGAAGGTTGGCTGAGCATCCTAAATTAATCGCCATTCTGTATGCATGGAAAGAATGGGGCGATGCCATTGAATGCAGACAATTTGTTGGATTGATGGTATTGGAAGATAAGGGATTAATCGCGTTCCTCTGTGACGCATTGAAAGATCCGATTGATCAGACGATCACTAAATTGGCAAAAAGTCCTGATTGGGTGGATTCATTACACCGAATTGAAGATTTTATTTCAGTAAATATATTAGCGCCGCATGCGAAAATGTTGTTTGAAGATCCTGATTTTGAAAAATTACGTGAGCGTGAACAGCTTGCTATTTTGATTTTCTTAGATTTAATTCATGCAGAGACTATCAAAGTTATTCCTAATACTAGTGCTTAATATTAAGGCCAAATTGACTGGATACCGCGGATAAGCCGCGGTACGACGGCGATAGCACCCTAGAACCACTGTCACAACACCGCGGATTTTCTCACAGTTGAAAGCCCCTCCTCTCCCCAGCCCTTTCCTCCCGCCAAAAGCGCGAGAGTAGAGGGAGTCAAGTTGCGATTGCTAATTTAAGCTTCCTCTCCTCTCACGCTTTTGGTGGGAGGAAAGGGCTGGGGAGAGGAGGGGCTTTCAAAGGGAGCAACAGTGGATTGCAGGGGTAAAGGTAGATCTCTTTTTGACCACAATCAGCCTAGTTATTTAATTCCAAACCATCCCCCTATTTAGTGGTCATCGCCTATACTTAACATATGACTTTTGTATAAAAAATGATCTTCAACTGGAGTTAAAAATGCTGCAACCTGTTGTAAATAAAAGTATTAGCTTACTTTTGTTGTGTGTAGCGCTCGCCCTCAATTCTTACTCATGGGCGAATCCTACCGGCAGCACCGTCACAGCTGGGTCTGCAACCGTTATTCAAGCTCCAGGCAAAACTCAGATAAATCAATCCACTAACAAAGCTATTATAAATTGGCAAACTTTCAGCATTAATAAAGGCGAATTAACACAGTTTAATCAACCCTCCAAAAGCTCAGTGACTCTCAATCGCGTTATAGGCATCAACGGCACAATTCAACGCTCTCTCATAGATGGCACCTTACGTGCAAACGGGCAAATCTTCCTATTAAACCCAGCAGGTATTGTATTTACTACTAATGCAATCGTTGATGTCGCTGGGCTTATGGCTTCAACCTTGAATATGACCGATAGTGATTTTATGTCGGGTAATTATAGACTGAGTGGTAATTCTAATGCTGCTATTGTTAATAATGGATTTTTAAAAGCCCAAGACTCTGGCTTCATTGGTTTGTTTGCCGCTTCTGTTCAAAATAACGGCGTTATCAAAGCGAATTTAGGCACTGTGGCATTAGGCGCAGGTAAGGCCTTTACCCTGGATTTTTTAGGCAACCAATTGATTAATTTCCAAGTGGATGCCCCAGTTGATTCTAAGGGCGATTACCCTGATGCAATTTTGAACGGTGCCAAAGGTCGTATTCTGGCAAATGGCGGTACGGTTATCGTGTCAGCTCGTGCCGCCAAAGGGGTTGTTGATAATGTGATCAACATGAAAGGCATTGTTCAAGCGCATTCAGCCGTTCAACGTAACGGAAATATCGTGTTAATGGGCGGCAGTGAGGGCGTCGTCAAAGTCTCCGGCAAGATGATGGCATCGGGGATAAGCAAAGGAACACGCGGTGGCAAGATTAGAATAACTGGGCAACGTATTGCGTTAGTGGATACAGCTGTTTTGGATGCATCTGGCGATATAGGTGGCGGTGAAATCTTAATTGGCGGAAATGCGCATGGGAAAGGGCCATTGCAAAATGCGGAAAATCTTTATGTTGATAGAAACGTTAATATAAAAGCAGATGCAGTCAGAATAGGTAACGGCGGCACAGTTGTTAACTGGTCTGACCTTGGCACTGCCTTTTATGGAAATATTTCAGCACGCGGTGGTTTGCTCGGCGGTAATGGTGGATGGGTTGAAGTATCGGGCGGCAATTTAAATTATGACGGTTTTGTTGATACTCGTGCGCCCAAAGGTCTAGTGGGATCACTATTGCTCGATCCAAAATTTTTAATCATACAAACATCGGGCGGCTCGGCTTATAGTGCCGGGTCTAATAATTTATTCGCCAATAATACAAGCGGGACGAATACTCTGACGCCTGCCAGCATCGTCACGGCTGCAGCGTCAGCCAATATCACCTTGCAAGCTAATTCAGATGTCATATTTAATAATGCGCTAACGATAACGGGCGCGGGAACGAGCGGCAGAACACTCACCGTCACTGCTGGGCGCAGTATTTTAGTTAATGCCAATGTTTCAACGAATAATGGCGTCATTACAATGACGGCAAATAGTAATACAGCGACGTCAGCAGATAGATCCATCGTCAGCACTGGTAATCCTGTTGGTGATACTGAAACTACCGCTGGAAACATTACGCTGGCAAATGGTGTCACTATCAGCTCAGGCACAACAGCCACTTCATTAATTATTGGTTCAACAACGACGGCGCCTTTCACCCCTGGTAGCATTACCCAAGGTGCAACAGGCGGCATCACAGCAAACGGTATTACCTTTAACGTTCCAACAACAACCACGGGCAGTATTGGTTCTATTGGTACGCCAATGTTAACAACGAACACTGGGACAATCACATTGACCTCAGGATCTGGCGGCGCATTTATCACAAACACGGGAAGCTTTACGCTAGCGACTCCTACGTTAGCGACTAACAATCCATTAACCATTAAATCTACCGGCGTGTTAACACTCCCAGCTGCCGCCCTTTCTGTGGGTACAGGCAGTATTGATTTTCAAAGTAATGGCGGTCTTTTAAGTACAGCAGGCACCTTAACTACCACAACCGGCAACATTAATTTAACGTCTTCAGCTTTATTAACCATTAATAACAACTTAACAACCGGCAGTGGCACAACAATTAGCTTAAACGGTGTTGGTGTTACGCTTGCCGGAACACCACAAGTGAACGCGGGCGCAGGCGCGTCACCTACTCCAGGTAATATTACTGTAAATGCAGGTTCGGGAACTTTTACGATGCCTTCAGGCGGAAGATTATTAGCTGGGGATTCGGCGGGAACGGCAGGGACCATTACTATCACTGCAAGGAATATCGCACTTAATACGAGTGGCACGCCATCACAGATTGGCGGCACAAGCAGTGGAGTTGGTTATGCGAATAGTGTCATTTTAAAAACACCCGCAGCAACAACAATAGGTATTGCTGGCGGTGCAGGTACATTTGCACTC
>JBDTIZ010000136.1:0-2824 GCA_039936115.1 Gammaproteobacteria bacterium | reverse complement strand
AATTCTTTTTTTATCAATATGCTATATCAAAATATGGCGGCATTAAACTGGTGTTAGGTAGGTGTGAGTATTGAAGTATTATCTCAGCTAACTGAAAAGGAAAGTTGTATATCCGGTTGATATTATTTAACGCCAATGTATAATTATTGGCTATTTATACACCACAAGATGGCTTACCTAATGAATCGATATTTGATACAAATTATTATTCCCCTACTGTTTTGCATCCCCGCTGCTTATGCCCAAGATTTAGAACGGGATTATGTTTTAAAAACAGCGCAAACCATTACATATGTTGATCAACATCAAGCAGATGTGTGGCCAGGATTCCACATTAGCGCAACACCCACGATCTTACACTTTGATGATACTGGCCATTTATACGCTTACGATTTCACGCCTAAAAACTCTCAGTGGCAAAAAATCATAGTGAATGATACAGCTATTAATTTTCTCGCTAAAGATGAATATAAGTTAAAAGGCGAAACTTATGATTTCAACGTCCCCATTGACGATCAATCATCTTATATTGTTGGACAACCCTTTGATGAAAATACACCACAAGATACTACTAAAAATATGTTTTTATTTGCACATGAAAGATTTCATATGTATCAGGTTTATGAGTCCAAACGTCCACAACCAACAAGATCGCTCTTTGACGGTCATAACCAACTAACTAATGTCAAATTGTCTTATTTAGAAATGAAAGCCTATGATGTTTATCTGCGTAATAAATTTGAAAAAGCGGAAGACGCATTAAAAGATGCGGTTGCTGTGCATCAATATCGCGAAAGCTTATTAAATAAAGATTCATTAGCATATGAACAGGACTTTGAAACAATTGAAGGCACTGCTGCGTATGTTGGGTGGAAGAGTTTAAATTTAAGCGATGATGAATACATCCAGAGAGTGATTTCCTGGCAACAAACGAGTACGTGTAATTCTATGACTAATCTTTCGGATATTCAGAGTTGTTTGTATAACAGCTGGTTTTATTATACAGGAGGTGCTGCAGGCCGCGCTTTGGATCAAAAAATGACTTCAAGCTCCTGGAAAACAGCAGCTGAAATTCAAGGCAAACCATTAGATAGTGTACTGCAAGAATATTATCATATGAGCTTAGAAGAAGCGAAAATACGCACTGAGAAAGCTATGCAAAATTCTGACTACAGCTATAACCAAATTGATCAAGCTATGGATGCAGCTTTAAATCCTTATTTGAATGAGATGGCGCAGCAAGTAAATGCTTATAAGTTAGAACCTGGCATTGAGTTGCAAATTAATCTTGGTCAAGGATATTCTCCTGAGCATTCGGATAAATCTTATATAATTAATACTAACCTAGAATTATTAACGAATGTCAGTGATGATTCACAATCAGATGATAATACGCTTGAGATTCACTATAAAAATATTCCGCTTTTTTATAATGCAATCTCATTAAGAGTTATCCCGGAAGAATATTGGCAAAAATTTAAAATATCTGCTGAGACAAAAATAACACTGGATAATAGCAATGACACCGCAGGTAATTATATTAGTAACAATAAAGATTTGCCCTTCCATCGGCTTATTATAGAAAATTCAAATGTTGTTATTAAGTTAGATCATGTAAATGGCCGTTTAACTACGGTGGATGGGGCACTAAAACTAAAAATTATTTCAGAGACAACTAAAGAGTAAAGAAGCAATCTTAGTTCAATATAGTGGATCTATGAGTTTTCCGCAGAGCTGCAGAAAACTCACAAAAAACAAGCGGATAAACAAGGATAGTTGATTATAAGGCCGCTGAAATAAATAAACTTTTGAATAATAGAATTAAAAAAATATCAGGAACATGACTATCTAGGCGCTAAATTTTTAGATAATGTAGCGTGTCCTTTCGGCAAGTCTGCGCAAACTTGCCGAAAGGACACAATGAATCTCCTTTGGAATTATTAACCAGTCGATCGATTATGCCATTCACTGTGAACGAACAGATATGTTCAGTTGAGCTACATCGTGCAAATGGCGTAGTACTAAAAATCAGTTCAATGCCTGTTGTTTCCTTGCAAAATATCATCACACAATTTATGGAGTGATAAATGTTACAAATAACACCACAACATAGATTGTTATTGGCAGTTGAGCCTGTTGATTTTCGCGCAGGAATAGACGGGTTACAAGCTGTTTGCCAGCAGCACCTCTTGTGCGATCCATTCAATGGCACTATTTTTGCATTCGCCAATCGGGCACGAACATCAGTCAAACTCCTTACTTACGATGCGAGCGGATTCTGGCTCGCTCAGAAGCGGTTTTCCCAAGGGAAACTGGCATGGTGGCCAAAAGACAATTCAAAGACAGTGACGCTTCGTGCTAGTGAATTTCAAATTCTCTTGGCACAAGGGCATCCCATGAAAGCAGCAATCCCGCAAGATTGGCGCCCTCTAAAAATAAGTTACGCAGCTGAAGCCAAAGAAGATAATAAGTTATCTTGATAGTTCCATGGTAACCAGCGTTCAGGCTCTTTAACAATTTGATCTTTATGTTCTTGCAATGCCACTAGGTAATGTAGCGGGTTGATGCCTGATAATGCACAAGTATAAATGACACTCGTCAGTACACCGCCAATCATGGCGCCATATTCTGTTTTGTAAAATAACCATGTCCGTCGCCCGCGAATAGGGATTTTTAGCGCACGTTCTACTATATTGTTGGTAAGCGCTAATTAAACCACCCTCTACCCACCTAAATTATTTTAATTCACACTAGGCGCCAATAACGATCTATCAATTTTATAAGGGAGTAATTTTTCATAGTCGTCGATAGTTTGACATTGCGG
>JBDTIZ010000135.1:0-5037 GCA_039936115.1 Gammaproteobacteria bacterium | reverse complement strand
TTGTCCGCGGGATCCAGTCAACTTGGCGTCTGTTTTGATGTGTAAAATAAAATTCTTGTTATAATCCTCTCATCCAACAAAACTAAGCTCCAAATTCATCGCATGATAGGTGTAAAAAACCCCTCATAAATAAATGCTTGAGATATCGCCATACAATCTTTTTCGCTGACACCCGCACGACGTAAAGTGTTATGCCATTCTTGCTTTACCGTTTCTACAATGCCATCAATAATATTTTCAGCATCTTCTTCAGAAAGCAGAAAACGCCCGTGACCAGTTAACAAATTTTCCTTTCGCGCTAAACGTCCGTAGAGCCCACAATCCATTGCGAGTAGGCGCGTATCTTGTGCCATTACAGGTGTAGGTGTTAAATCATAAGCTGGACTTAATCGCCAATTTCTTTCCTTTGCAATTACTGCATGATTGCGCGGATGATCATCAAGATTTGATACGACAGCATTGAAACACATACGCGCAAATAATTCGTGTAAGTCTAGTGTTGGATTCGCACTGCTGCGACGAAGCTCATCTGCAAGCGACAGATAAGACCAGTTTTCTCTTGCGCTTAAACTGTCTTCTGATTTCAGCAGTGTTAATGCACTTACCATGCGATAACGTCGATAGCCTTGATCGGATTTATCACGATCAAATCGTCGCACTAACAGAACATCTTTACCCGCCACAGAGATAATCTTGCTGTCAGCCACATTCAGTCCGCAGATTTTAGCGAGTTGCAAAAAAGCATGCTCTACCAACGGTTGGTTCCATCGATCGTATGGGCTGCTAAATTTAGCAATCCATAAGCTATTGTTATCTTCAATGACAGCTTTAGGTCGTGCGCCACCCATCGATGTACCTTCTAAAAGTAATTCCTGTACTTGCTTGGCATCAGCATGGTTATCAATTTGATTAACGTCATTATTCATGATGTTGTCTGCCACGCGTTGCAGCGATTCCAAATCAAGCGTTCGATTAAATTGTCGTCGCGGCGCGGGTGGTTCAGCACTCAATCCAAATCCTAATGCACCTGCTCGATCATCAGGCCCGTGCATCAAATAATCAAACTCATCTAGTCCCAATTTACCAGCATTACGTTCAATGACACGTCTTCCCCAAAAATCTGGCATCGCATCTCTGATGGCACCAAAGAAACCGTGCATACGAATGGTTTCATAATGTGTTTGCCCTAATCTTAATTCAATGGGATCAAGTTCAACCGCATCGGGTCGTGCTAAATAATTTTTACCGTAAATGAATTCACCAATCGATGTGCCTTCTCGTGTGCTTGAAATTTGAAAACGTGCTGCTGTCACAAATTCTGTCGCACCGGGCGGAACAATATAAACAAAACATTTGCGTTCAGAAGTCATTGTCTAATACCTTTTTTCGTTTTGCTGCCGTTTTTGGCGCGCGTGAATTTTCTAGTGCTTTGCCCTCAGTGTCACGATCAGGATCTGCGATGTTTGACAAATCATCCGTGAGTCCTAGTGCCCATAAAGCACCGATATAAGCAACCACAGCGGCAGTGGGTTTGCCTTTTTCAACATCGGCCATCAGATAACGCGATATCCCTACGCGCTCTGCTAAATCTTCAAGCCGTAACTTGCGGCGTAAGCGTGCAATACGAATATTGCGTCCCCATCGAGATAAAATACGCTCGACAGCTGTGGGCGGTGATTTTGAGAGTTTATTAACTTTAGCCATGTTGTTTAAAACCCACATTAAACAGTTATAAGTTGATTATAACAAACATTTAAAGTTTTTCATAGAGGGTTAAAAGCAGTTTGAGGGACTTTAGGTTTATGATACATTTAATAAGATTCAAATTGGGGTAATGATAAAAAAAATCATATAAATTCAAGAACTCACGTCACAGTGGCAGCACCATACCAGGATGGTACGAATGCGTAAAATGCAAGTTGCACAAGGAATTCTGTTAAATTTTCTGTTAGGAAGTCATCGTGCTTATGCCGACAGTCAATTTAATCTGACTGAAGGTGTCACGCCTCTCAGTCATGATATTTATAATCTGCATATGACGATTTTTTGGGTCTGTGTTGCGATTGGCATTGGTGTGTTTGGCGTGATGATTTATTCGATTATCTATCATCGCAAATCAAAAGGTGCTAAGGCCGCGCATTTTCACGAACATTTATGGATTGAAATTACCTGGACTGTTATTCCTTTTTTAATTTTGGTGGCGATGGCGATTCCAGCTACCAAAGTACTTATTCATATGCATGATGTCGATTTACCAGATATAAATATTAAAGTCACCGGTTATCAGTGGAAATGGCGTTATGAATATCTTGATCAAGGCATTAATTTTTTTAGTAACAATTCGACACCGTATGATCAAATGCACGGTACTGCAAAGAAAGACGTAAATTATTTACGTGAAGTTGATCATCCGGTCGTTGTGCCTATTCATAAAAAAATTCGCTTTCTGATTACATCCAATGATGTGATCCATGGTTGGTGGGTACCAGATTTAGGTGTCAAACATGATGCAATACCGGGTTTTATTTATGAATCGTGGGCGCGGATAAATCGGCCGGGAACTTATCGCGGACAGTGTTCTAAACTCTGCGGAGTGAATCATGGTTTTATGCCGATTGTTGTGATTGCTATGACAGAAAAAGATTTTGCTAATTGGGTGGCAGTGCAAAAAGGTGGTGCGCCTGATGTCATACCAACTGCGAAGGCAGCTGTTACACCTCCTGCTGTTGTTGCAACGCCTGCGACGGCTTCTCTACAACCTGCAACAGTTGCCGCTAAAAAATATTCTAAAGACGAACTCATGAAGCGTGGTCAGCAAGTGTATCTTGGTATGTGCGTCACCTGTCATCAAGCTGATGGCGCCGGGATGCCGCCGGTTTTCCCTGCATTGAAAGGCAGTAAAATCACAACAGGTCCAATTGCGGAGCATGTCGCTACGGTATTAAATGGTAAACCAGGTACGGCGATGCAAGCATTTAGAGATCAATACAGTAATGATGATTTAGCGGCAGTGATTACGTATGAACGGAATGCACTGGGGAACAGTGTTGGGGATATTGTGCAACCCGCCGATATTGAGGCTGCGAAGCAAAAAAAATAATACGCACCAAGCTAAGGAAATTTTGACCTCTGTCATCCCGCAACAAGTGCGGGGAGACAAAAGTTTGGCGCGGAGAGGAGGGTAGATGTATGCATAGACTCGGCTTATCGGTTAAGCACAACAGGAGAAACCCATGAAACACGCAGCGACACATTCAGAAAAAAAAGGTTTTGTAGGTTGGCTTGAACGATGGTTATTTACCACCAATCATAAAGATATCGGTACACTCTATTTAATATTGAGTGGCGTGATGTTTTTTATTGGCGGCATGATGTCTGAATTAATTCGTGTGCAGTTATTTCATCCTGGCGCAAAATTTTTTGATCCAAATTTTTATAATCAATTGGTCACATTACATGGATTAATCATGATTTTTGGTGTCATCATGCCTGCTTTTGTTGGCTTAGCAAATTGGATGATTCCACTCATGATTGGTGCACCTGACATGGCATTACCACGATTAAATAACTGGAGTTTTTGGATTTTGCCATTTGCTTTTAGTATTTTGTTAAGCACATTATTTATGTTCGGTGGCGCCCCTAATTTTGGATGGACTATGTATGCGCCACTTTCAACGACTTTTGCACCACCTAGCACTGATTTTTTAGTGATTGCTATCCACTTAATGGGGCTTTCATCCATTATGGGGGCAATAAATATCATGGCAACTATTCTTAATCTACGCGCACCCGGTATGACTTTAATGAAGATGCCGTTGTTTGTTTGGACATGGTTGATCACCGCATTTTTACTCATTGTTGCCATGCCTGTTTTAGCTGGAACTGTCACGATGATTTTATTTGACCGGCATTTTGGTACCAGCTTTTTCAATGCTGGAGGTGGTGGTGATCCAGTGCTTTATCAACATATATTTTGGTTTTTTGCACATCCTGAGGTGTATATTTTAATTTTACCGGGTTTCGGTATTATTTCAGAAATCATTCCTACATTTAGTCATAAGAGATTGTTTGGCTACAAATTTATGGTCATGGCTACAGCTGCGATTGCTATTTTGTCATTTATGGTGTGGGCGCATCATATGTTTACTTCTGGTATTGCATTACCTGCACAAATGTTTTTTATGTACACCACAATGTTGATTGCAGTGCCAACAGGTATAAAAGTGTTTAATTGGGTTGCAACAATGTTTCGTGGGTCTTTAGTGTTCCCAACACCTATGTTGTTTGCGATCGCATTTGTGTTTTTATTTACGATTGGCGGTTTTTCGGGATTGATGCTCGCAATTGTTCCTGCTGATTATCAATATACCGATACTTATTTCGTGGTTGCTCATTTTCATTATGTGTTAGTGACAGGTGCTTTATTTACTATTTTTGCAGGTATTTATTATTGGTTACCAAAGTGGACCGGACATTATTATAACGAAACATTAGGGCAGTGGCATTTTTGGATTACTGTCATTGCTGTCAATTTAACATTTTTTCCTATGCATTTTTTAGGATTAGCAGGAATGCCGCGACGTATTCCTGACTATGCGTTGCAATATACTGATTTTAATATGCTGGCAAGTATCGGTGCTTTTGTATTGGGCGCAGCACAATTGATTTTTCTTTATAATATTATTCAGACGATTCGCGGTGGTAAAAATGCTAGTGCAAAAGTATGGGATGGCGCACATGGTTTAGAATGGACTGTTGAATCACCTGCACCTTATCATACGTTTCACACAGCACCCGTTCTAGATTAAAAGTCGCTCGTTGTGATATCATTAGTACTCGTCCAAGTTCCCATTTTCGTGCAAATGCGCTCGGCTATTTCAAGATTTTGTGCAAGTGACTTTTCATCTTTACGTTCGAAGAACATATTAACCGGCGGATTTTAACTAGGAGTGCGACAGTTTTCTAATTTGCTGTATATTCATTGTCTTGGGAACGATGACTAACAGAAAAAGGAACTGTCGCATGACGGATTATACT
>JBDTIZ010000134.1:0-3601 GCA_039936115.1 Gammaproteobacteria bacterium | reverse complement strand
CAGGAAAGAAAAGCTTGTGGATATGTTGATTCACAATAACAATTATTGATTTTTTTATTAATTTTTAACTGGCTAAAGTCTCCTAAATATTTTTTGGATGATGGTCTAGACATTGGGGTCACTACATTGCTTTAATGTCAGAAGGTGAATTACAAGCGAATATTATTGAATTTAAATGTGAGGCAAAAGGATTGAGCTATCGTGTTATTGGGTTAGATGACACGATGAAAACGGCTACGATGCCATGGGATAAATTGCCGCCTAAATTTCCCCGAGAGGACAAAGAAATTTTAGGTAATAAGAACAAATTATTAATTGATATATTGAAGCCTACATCAGATGCAGGGCACACTCAATTTAGCAAGATGCCCTTTGCAAGCCTGTTTTATTTGAACCTGGTACAAGATTTTATAAAAAATGCTTTTAAACCCGATCCCAATGACGATGGAAGATTCGGTTTAGCCTGGGACTGTTGGCAATTTTGTCTGGATTATATTGCACTTTTAGAAGCCAAGGTTAATGGAGTTAAAAGAACTGGGTGGCTGGTACAGTCGAAAAACGGATTTAGCTGATACGGTTGTCTATATGGTCTTAATGGGACGAAGCCAATTTGGTCATCTCGAGGTTTTTTCAAAAGGTTCTGCTAATGTTGCGAACGGACAATTGCCAGCACGTTTGGATTGGACACGCGGGCGGCCGGTTCGGTTAAATGGTATCGGAACTTCTCATTGGTTTGGTTTTTACGGTGGTATACGGGCGGCCCAGCCGTTGCCTCCCCAAGAGTCGGTGGCGGCGCGCACACACGTTTTTCAAAACTTTTGTCAAACAACACATCAGCAAAGAGCAGATTATACGACCAGTCCGGCACCGTCAGAATCGGCAGCGCTGCGCGATAATGTAGGAATGCGAAGAAGTCCTGCTGCGACAGCAACAGGACGATAATCCCAACATGATTTAATAAACTCGTGGAGTAATTCTTCATAACTCCACGTTGCTGATGTCATTGCCCACCAAAGCGCCCATTTTTTCAGATAACTCCTGGTCCGGCGGATAGAAAATCCAGTGCGACCATTACTTTTACCTGCTCGCGAGCTTTACGCAGTGTTCTAGCATGAGGAACTATACGTGTGGGTACAAGCTGAGTTTGTTCGTTTATCGTCTTACCCCCCCCCGCGTGATTAATATATGATCATCAATATCGCGACAGGCCATCATGCTATCATTCATAGCTTGCACTGCTTTGGTGTGATCCTGGGGTTGCGTCCCAGGATAATGAATTCCGAGAAAGTGAAAACCTTTGCTGATTAAACCGATGCGCGATTTTTTACGTAAGTGGAGGTGTCAGTTTGCAAGTGCAGGTGACAGTTTACAAGTGGGGGCATTCACATCATCAATTGTCTCCCACTCTCCTAGCTCTGCGTCGTGTTTCAGCTGTTTTTCCTTTCTTTCTAGACGACGTTGCGGCATAGAACCAACCCACCCATTAAAACATTGAAGTTTTTTATATTCTTCAATGAACTGCATTAATTGAGTATATATCAGCGCCAGCGCACCAGAATCATGCGGACCAGTCTCACCATGAAGAGCAACAATTGCTTCGACATTAGGTCCGTTCTCATCGCATAAAAAATTCATTAAATGAATTGCCATTTGAATTTGCTGTCGTGCTGTCCATCCCACAAATCCCGACGAACCCACCAACGGTTTTTTAAAATCACCTCCATAGCCACTCGCCGCTGCTCGCTCTGCCCTCTTGTTACAATATTCATGTAATTGTTGTAAAAAATTAGCTATCACATTAGTAGCGAGAAAGGTTTGTTTAATGGCAGCCGGTTTTTCTTTTTTCTGTAAAATTTTTTCAGGTATATCGATAAATTCACTTTCGCCTGATTTAGCATCAAGTTTTAATGCATACCCTGAAATGGATTGAGTAAATTTGTATTTGAATACAATACTGATCGGAATTTCAGTCAACATCGCTGTGATAAAATGATTTGGTTTTAATTCAGAAATAAATTTCAAGTGAATGGCAGAACGTGTAGCCAAATGAGGATTATTTTTAAATACAGAAGGATAATTAGCAAATTCTGGTTTGTCCTCAACATCAGCTTCTCCCGAAAATATTCTTCCCGGTAATTTAGTTTGTGAAAGTGAACCCGCTAATGAAAAATCGATCCAGATGCATTTATCATTTTCAATGTGAAAAATAAAACTTTCTGGAACAGATTTAACAACAATCTCTCGCAACGGCAATTCAGGCATCATGCCTTTTTGATACAATTTATGATGAGCTGCAGTTTGATCGACAATAAATGGTTTGATGATGTAAGGAAAATCAAATAAATTTCCAAAACCGCGATCACTATAAAATTTTATATTTGAATAAGCTGAATCAAAATTTGATGCCAAGTGATGAATCGCCCAGAGTCCGACAGCTGAACCATAAGAATAACCCAACACAAGAATATCTTCTGGCTGATAGCCCAGCTGAATTAATTTTAATAGTAAAGCCGCCTGATCTTTTGCATCTTGATGCATAGTATAATCATTAAAATTTTCACTATGTTTAACTTGATTAGCCCCTCGTCCGCGATAATGCTGACAGAAAACTGCAATCATAGAAGTGTGATTTACTTTAGATACACTATTCACTAAATCTTTTAATACCGGCTCCATCTCAGGTAGAGAATCACTGATGTAAGGACAATTACCAGGTAGATAAACAATTGCTTTTTTACGAAGTGTAAGATTGCTTTTGTCTTCTGGATGATTTTCTGTGAGCTGTAATTTATGCGCAACTAACTTTCTATTTTCCGACTGAACTTCAAGATCTTCGATTTTTCTCGATTGAGTTTGTTTTATAGCTAAATAAAAGCTATCTGGTGGCTGTGCATAAACACGGGGTTTTAAAAGATTCTGAGACATATCACTTAGGAAATTTTCAACTCTCTCACCAATCGGCGCTTTGAGTAAGTTTAGTATTTTAGAATGCATGAGCCCGTCCAGTCATTGAACGATTTAAGGAGGGATTAGTATAGCCAGACTTTTGGTTTCTGTCTAAATTCCGTTATCAAGATGACACCTCTCTGTATTCAGCGTAGAATCCCATCGATTTTATAAAAACGAAACTTTCAAATAGAGGATGTGGCATGGCTGAATTTAGTGAAGTTGATATAAGTTTAAAAGAATTTGCATTTGGGTTAGCGGTTCACTGTTTGGTTAAGCTCTATAAAGCATTTCCCATAGCATTAAGTGATTCAAACTCCACATTGGATCCTTTTGCAATCTTACAAAGCAACTTTCGATCAACGACACTCCCTGAACCTCCGCCGCCAATTCATTCAAATATAAGCACATTTTTCAATACCCAACCCCCTAAAGAAAAACCCATTCGTCATTCCAAAAAAGGAACCGAAGAACATAAAGCTGAAATGCAACGTCGCGCGATGAAACGATTTCGTGGCTAGCTTTCCTTCAGGGCAAACGCATCTAAATTCCAGCCAGAATGCGGTTTAGATACCTGTTATCCATCAATGCGTTACGTTGTTTTCTGCGTAAGCCACCCTTAAACGTTGTTTCTTTTTTTAAAAGCGACAAGACA
>JBDTIZ010000133.1:0-3443 GCA_039936115.1 Gammaproteobacteria bacterium | reverse complement strand
TTTGAAGTCGCGATTGGTGTTGTGGCTATCGTAGTTTGTGGTGCAGTATCAGCAGCAATCACGGTGATTGGAAGTGTGAGAGCTGTACAAATTAATATATGTTTCATCCGATTCATAGATTTTTCTTCCCTGGTAATCAATCAAAAAATGATTGGAAGGTGATTTTCTCTTTTGAGTTGAAACAATAAATAGTTTATGGCAAGTCACTGACCCATCGTGCCGTGATTAATGACGGTACGATGAGGCATAAGTAATTTATGAGTTTTAAACTCTCGCAGCTGCAATAAATAATCCGATCGTCGCAAAAAATCCGATGATCCATATAAGTGATCTGAGAGTTGCTTTATCAGCCACATAACACAGCGCATATAAAATTCGTGAAACGACGAAAATAGCTGCAAGCGTATTCAATGTCATTGCAGACACTTGTAACTGATGCGCAATCATGACTGCTACAGCGAAGGGTGCAAACACTTCAAAGCTATTTTGATGTGCCCAATATGTGCGTTTCCGCCATCCTTGAAGATTTTCCATGAAAGATCGAGATGCATGGTTGTCATAATGAGAGCAGCCACCTTTTGCAAACACGATTAAAATGTAGGGAAAAAGAAATGTAAAAAAGATACACCAATAGTCAAAAGTCACTCGTTTTACCTCCGTTTAAATAAAATAGTATATTTGGATTTCCAGTTGCAATATCGTTAGCATGTTCAGTTATTTTTTTCAATGGCCAATCCCACCATCTTAATTTTAATAACTTTGAAATTGTTTCATCATCAAAACGTTTACGTATCAACTTAGCAGGATTACCACCGACAATGCTAAAAGGTTCTACATCTTTAGTGACAACTGAATTAGTTGCTATAATTGTACCATCACCAATTGAAATACCCGGCATGATAGTTGCTGAATTTCCAATCCAGACATCATTTCCAATTACAGTGTCGCCTTTTGTTTCTGAAGCTAAAGGTACGTTGCTCCATTCATTGCCAAAAGCCAGAAATGGAAATGTTGAAAATCCTGTGATGGCATGGTTACCACCGTTCATGATAAAACGTACACCAGTTGCAATTTGGCAAAATTTTCCGATAATAAGCTTGTCACCGATAAAGTCAAAATGATATAAAACATTTTTTAGAAAATTATCAACATTGTCTGGATCATCATAGTAAGTAAAGTCACCAACAATAATATTAGGATTGGTGATGATATTTTTGAGGAAACATAATCTCTGGATATTTTCTATAGGGTATTTTTTATTAGGGTCAATCATAATAATTCCTTGAGTTACAATGTAATATAACGGAATTGTAGATTGATAAAAACAAAATTAATCGTACTTATCGCACGTCATAAAGGAAATATGAGAATATAATTATGAATCCAATTTTAAAAATGACTGAATGGTTAGATAATGAAAAAAAATTAGGTTCTCTTCATCCGGATCGAATGGTGCTCGCGACAACATCGCAAGACTGTATTGCTCACAGTCGAATTATTGCGATTAGAGATATATCAGACAAAGGAATTTTGTTTTTTACGCAGCGCGGCAGTAGAAAAGTTACTGAGTTACATCATACTCCACATGTCTCAATGACTCTGTGGTTACCGATGGCGAACCTTTGTGCTCGCCCTCTCTATCGAAGAAATAATGTTGAATATTAGGCTGCTGAGCGAACACATAGGTTCGCCCCTACAAAAGCAAAAAAATTTGCAACAACGACTGACAAGCCGCGGGATCCAGAGTTTGCTGTTGTCCGCGTTTATTAATAATTATTACGAGAGAAAAAAATCATGCTAAAAGTTTGGGGACGTCGTAATGCATTCAATGTACAGAAAGTCATGTGGCTACTCGCCGAGCTTGGTCTACCGCATGAGCATATTGCAGTTGGTGGCAGTTATGGTGGCTTAGATACGCCAGAATTTCTTGCGATGAATCCACATGGACGTATACCTGTTATTTCAGATAGCGGCACCATCGTGTGGGAATCTCATGCGATTTTAAGATACCTCGCAGCAAAGTATGGCCAACCACATTTTTGGTCTGAAGCAGCAGAAATAAGAGCACAATCGGATCAATGGATGGATTGGTCCCAGACAGTTTTGCAGCCAGATTTTCTAAACGGTGTATTTTGGGGGTTTTATCGAACACCGGAGGTTGATAGAAATTGGAGTGCGATCAAAGAAAGTATAGAGCGTTGCACTAAGCATTTTATTTTATTAAATCAGATTCTTAAAAACCGACAATTTCTGTGTGGAGATGGAATGACATTAGCAGATATACCTGCTGGCGCTATTTTATATCGATATTTTGAACTGGAAATCGAGCGGCCTATTATTCCAAATGTTGAATTGTGGTATAGACGGTTACAAGAAAGACCCGCATATCAGCAACATGTTATGATTGCATTTTCAGATATGAAAGGTGATTTAAAACGTTAATTCATTGAAATTTGCATGTCTGAAAGACAACGATGCATTATGTACTCATTGCTTCAGCCCGCAGCAGATTTGGAAAGCTTGAGGAAACTGATATACAATATCGTAAAATTAACTTAGCAAATCATTTTGTTTTAGTGCTATTAATTGTCGGGTTACCCATGCTCGGGTTGGCCATAGGGCAATCATGAGTCCAGGTATTATGATGACTGATGTTACAGATAGGAAATGTGAAATTTCTCCATAGTTAAAAAATCCTGGAAGTCCATAAAATCCAAATAAAATACCTACACAAATCATCATTAAGCCGGTTTGTAACGGTTTGCTAAGTTTCAAATAATTAAATGCAGATATCATGGTTTTTGTAAAAAAATGCAGAATTAAAAATGCGACAATGTATCCGCCAATGATATAAACACACCAAGGCGAAATAGCTAAGCCTGTTATAAAATTAAATGCATCATCATGAGGTGCAAACGTTCTAATTGGGACATAATCATAAAAATTTCCAAGATTCATTAAATTAAATAAAAACAAAAAATAAAATAATAAAGGTCTAGTTTGTACATATTTTTTAGTAAGCAGCCAAAGCGATATAATAAATAACGGTATATTAGAAAATCCCAAGCCACCAAATGCGATTAATGCGACATGGCCAGGATGGCCTGATGCAAATATCATTGGATAATTTACATTTTCATCCATGTGAGAAAGCAATAAAAGATTTAGCCAGCTGGTCCCACCGTAGGTAAGATCGAATGGATTGGTTTTGTAACCTAATATCCAAGCTGTGATGGAATGGGTGTATTCATGGGGTAGCATAGCAAGAGCGTGTGCTAGCAGTACAAAAATGGGAGTGATCAGAATTAGCTTTAATGATGTTGTGTTCATTGGTGTTCTCCAAGATATCCTTATCTGGTTTAATATATACTAAAACCTTCTAGAAGAAAAAAAGTAAATTAGTATATCAAAACACAGGCTAAGTTGATTGGATCTCGCGGACA
>JBDTIZ010000132.1:0-12521 GCA_039936115.1 Gammaproteobacteria bacterium | reverse complement strand
TTGTCCGCGGTATCCAGTCAAATTGGCATAGACTTCTCGCCAGGGCTTTTAGATTTGATAGATACTAATAAAAAAGCATGCTGGCATGACATAGCTACATGACAACTTGTTAAGAGGTGGGGAAAAGATTCAGCACTAGAAGTATTAATCGTTTGTTTGCAACTTGGCGGAGAGAGAGGGATTCGAACCCTCGATGGAGTTTTAAGGCCCCATACTCCCTTAGCAGGGGAGCGCCTTCAGCCTCTCGGCCATCTCTCCGGATTTTATGCTAGGTTTGTTGATACTGATTGGTCCAGCAAGCTTTGGTGACTATTCTTCTTTTTTATCTTTCTTTTCTTTCTTTTCTGTTGCTTCATCGGTCAGCGTGGCGGGGTTCTTTTCTTGCTGAATGCGTTGATAAATTTCTTCACGGTGAACAGAGACATCCTTAGGCGCATTAATACCGATTCGCACTTGGTTTCCTTTGATACCAAGCACGGTTACGATAACATCGTCACCAATAATTAGGGTTTCACCCACACGTCGCGTTAAAATCAGCATTTATACATCTCCTTAAACTACCTTGTTGTGTATTACTTGATTTCCCTAAATATCACACACTGTTGCAATATCTTGGTCTAGCTATTTAGCTGACTTATCAAAGTCAGCAATGGTAAACAATATGGTTTGTTTGTGCAAACAAGATTTTCATCTTTTTGCAATAATATTTTTATATTTTAATTGTTGCTAGCAGTGCGTCGGCGAGCTCGAGTTTTCCCGATCCCAGTTTATCTAGCTCAAATGCGTCATGAACTGCTTTGATGCCTTTTTCCAGCATTTTTTCATCAATCACGACAGAGATTTTAATTTCTGAAGTGGTAATCATTTGAATATTAATGTCTTTATTTCCTAGCGCATTAAACATGATGCTAGCGACACCTGAATGAGAACGCATACCAACGCCAATTAAAGATAATTTAGCAACTGCATTGTTACTGTTCACGGTGACCGCATTTAATTCTTTTGCGAGTGATTCAATGAGCTGTAATGCTTTGGCGTAATCTTTGCGCTGCACGGTAAAGGTAAAGTCGGCAGTTTCTGTATCCGTAGTATTTTCTGCAATCATATCAATTTCAATGTTAGCACCACTCACTAACCCTAAAATTTTTCCTTCCATGCCTGCATGATTTGGCACGCCCAGCATAGAAATTAATGCTTCATCCCGACTAAATGCAATGCCAGATACTAGACGATTTTGGACGATTTTATCATCCGATGCGACTAATGTGCCTGGGCCATCCGTAAAAGTAGATAAGACGCGGATAGGAATATTGTGTTGGCTGGCTAATTCGACGGAACGCATTTGTAACACTTTTGCACCGAGGCTTGCCATTTCTAACATTTCTTCAAAACTAATATGAGTGAGCAAAGATGCTTCGGGTAGTATGCGTGGATCAGTCGTGTAAACACCTTCGACATCCGTAAAAATCTGACATTCTTCGGCTTTAAGTGCAGCCGCTAATGCAACAGCTGTTGTATCTGAGCCACCGCGACCTAATGTTGTGATGTCACCGCGTGAATTCACCCCTTGAAAACCTGCGACGACTACTACGCAGCCTTCCGCTAAATCTTGATGAATGGTGTCTGTTTTAACATCCAAGATGCGCGCTTTGGTATGAATGTCGTCGGTTTGAATGCCGAGTTGCAAGCTTGTGTAGGAACGTGCGGGTACATTTTTTGCATTAAGTGCCATAGCAAGCAATGACATTGACACTTGTTCGCCAGTTGCCACTAATGCATCGTATTCGCGCGCATTAGGTTCAGGCGTTAAAGCATGCGCTAACTGGATCAAGCGATCTGTTTCACCTTGCATAGCAGAAACAACAACGACCACATCGTGTCCTTGTTCTCTGGCTTTAATAATTTTGCTCGCCACATGACGAATGCGGTCTAGTGTACCGACTGAGCTGCCGCCATATTTTTGTACAAGAAGTGCCATTATTATTTTTTTCCTGAAAAAGATCTTATATTCCTATTGTACCTGAAAATACTTAGCAAAAATGTAGTGTGGATTAGCGTTTTTTGCGTAATCTACCATTGCAGCGGTGGATTACGTAAAAAACGCTAATTCACACTACATTTTTAGCGGTATTTCATGTTTGAGAGGCATATGATCCTATATTGTCCACATTCTGTCCATGAGAGTTTGCTGTTAGGATAATCTTTCTTTTACCCATCCATACACTGATTCTAATGCACGCTCTAAGTTTTCCGGTTGATTTCCACCCGCTTCTGCCAAGTCTGGCCGGCCTCCGCCTTTGCCACCAATTTGCAATGCGATCATGTTAACTAATTCGCCTGCTTTGACTTGATTGACGCGATCTATTGTCACGCCTGTTACCACACTGACTTTGCCATCTTTTGCAATGGCGAGTGCAATGACAGCGCTGCCTAATTTATTTTTCAATTGATCTACTGTGCTGCGCAATGATTTTGAATCCATGCCTTCAACAATAGCTGTCAATACTTTAACGCCGGCAATTTCTTTGGCTTGTGATGCTAAATCCTGGCTAAGTGTTCCAGCAAGCTTTTCTTTCAATTGTTCTAATTGTTTTTCGAGTTGACGAATTTTTTCATCGGATTGGTGTAATTTTTGTCTGTATTCGGCGTCGCGTTTGTCTAACCACGATAATGCACCGGTACCCGTCGCGGCTTCTATACGACGAATCCCTGCTGCCACACCGGATTCTCCAGTGATTTTGAATATACCAATGTCGCCAGTATGATGTGCGTGCGTACCACCGCATAATTCTACCGATTCACCAAAACGCACAACACGCACTTCATCACCGTATTTATCTTCAAATAATCCCATGGCGCCACTTTGAATTGCTTCAGTGGGAGTGGTGATTCGTACGATAGATTCGTGGTTGGCGCGGATTTCATCGTTGACAAGTTTTTCAATGTGTTTTAATTCTTCAGTGGTAACAGGTGTGCCGTGTGAAAAATCAAACCGTAAACGATCAGGTTCCACTAACGAACCTTTTTGCACAACATGTTCGCCTAATTGTTTGCGCAAAATCATATGCAGCAAATGCGTCGCCGTGTGATTCAAAACAGTCGCAGCGCGACGTTCTACATCGACTTCAGCATTGATTTCATCGCCGATCGCAAAACTGCCTTTTTCAAGTTTGCCAAGATGAATATGTGCTTGACCTTGTTTCTGGGTATCGTGCACACGAAATAAATTTCCATTCATACGCAGCACGCCTTGATCGCCCACTTGTCCGCCAGATTCGGCATAAAATGGTGTGCGGTCTAAAACTACCGATCCTTTTTCGCCCGCATTAAGTTTATCTACGGATTTTCCATCACAAAATAAAGCGGTAATTTTGCCGCTATCGGGCGCTCTATCAGTGACTAAATTTTTGTAACCGACAAATTCAGTAGACGAATCAATTTGCGTGGACGCACTATAATCCGTTTCAAATTTACTGGCTTGACGCGAACGTTCGCGTTGTTTAGTCATTTCAGTTTCGAAACCTTCAAGATCAATTTGTAACTCGCGTTCACGCGCAATATCAGCGGTTAAATCCACAGGAAAACCATAGGTATCATATAATTTAAATACGGTAGCGCCTGGAATCACAGAACCTTTCAATTCGCTAACAGCTTGTTCAAAAAGTTTTAATCCTTGCGAGAGAGTCAGGCTGAATTGTTCTTCTTCTTGACGCAATATTTTTGCAATTTGCGTTTCTGATTTACGCAGTTCAGGATAAGCATCACCCATTTCGTCAGCTAATGGTTTGACTAGTTTGAAAAAGAAAGGCTCGTTTAAGCCTACTTTGCTGCCATGACGTAACGCGCGACGAATAATACGGCGTAACACATAACCGCGGCCTTCGTTGGCTGGCAATACACCGTCGACAATTAAAAATGCGCAAGAGCGAATATGATCGGCAATCACGCGCAATGAAGTATTGGATAAATCCGTCGTATGCGTCAGTTTTGCGATGGCTTTAATTAAGGCCTGAAATAAATCGGTATCATAATTATTATTCACACCTTGCATAACTGCAGCAATGCGCTCGAGTCCCATGCCGGTATCAACCGAAGGTTTAGGTAATGGCGTGAGTGCGCCATCGGCAGCGCGATCATATTGCATGAAAACTAGATTCCAGATTTCAACATAACGATCACCATCTTCATCGGGACTGCCAGGCGGGCCGCCAGCAATGTGTGCACCGTGGTCATAAAAAATTTCGGTGCAAGAACCGCAAGGTCCAGTTGGGCCCATAGACCAGAAGTTACTGCTTTCACCGCAACGGGTGAAGCGAGTGGGATCAACTTTTAATTCGTTTAACCAGATATCGGCTGCTTCATCATCGTCTTTGTAAACTGTAATCCATAATTTTTCTGCAGGCAGTTTTAAAACGCCGGTTAGAAATTCCCAGGCAAAACGAATCGCTTCACGTTTAAAATAATCACCAAAACTAAAATTGCCTAACATTTCAAAAAACGTGTGATGTCGTGCGGTGTAACCCACGTTTTCTAAGTCATTATGTTTTCCACCCGCGCGTACGCAGCGTTGTGAAGACGTGGCGCGTTTGTAAGACCGTTCTTCTTTTCCGAGAAACACATCTTTAAATTGCACCATGCCTGCGTTGGTAAACAATAGTGTTGGATCATTGCTCGGCACCAACGAACTGCTGGCAACGATTTCATGGCCGTGATCGCGGAAATAATCCAAAAATAGGCTGCGAATTTGGTTGGCGGTTAATTTTTTAGTTTGCATGGTTAATCATCACTCGTGAAAACGCTGTCAATTTGTTCTGAGGTAAAACCTCGATACTGTAAAAAACGCATTTGCTGCGCGCGTGCTTTGAAATCCTGCGGTAAGCGGTTTTTAAAGCGTTTTTTCCATACCTGCTGTATATCAGCAAGCCAGGCATTATCGGTTATCTTAAGGTGATGTTCAATGAGTTCTTCATGGATTCCGCGGGCTCTTAATTCAGCTTGGATACGGAGGGGGCCAAAACCTTTGGTGCGGCGATGGTGAATATAATTTTCGAGAAAACGGCTATTGCTTAAGAGTTTTTCAGACACTAAGGCTTGAATAACGAGCTGGATATCGGGTTCGGAAAAATCTCTCAGGCGTAATTTTTGCAATAATTCTTTTTCTGAGTGTTCACGGCGTGCCAGCAAATTCATTGCAGCACGCCGTATGTCCTTTAAATTGTCAGTTAACTCGTTCAGACCTTAAGCTCCCTCAGTTTCGGGTTCTTCTTCAGTTACTTTAGGTTTTGAAAGCGACACAATAAGTTTTTCACGAATCTTTGCCTCGATTTCCTGAGCCATTGCAGGATGTTCTTTCAAGAAAGTACGTGAGTTATCTTTGCCTTGACCAATACGCTGATTGTTATAACTGAACCACGCGCCGGCTTTATCGACGATGTTATGCAATACGCCAAGTTCGATCAACTCACCTTCACGAGAAATACCTTCGTTGTAGAGAATATCAAATTCAGCTTGTTTGAACGGCGGTGCCACTTTGTTTTTGACTACTTTGACGCGGGTTTCGCTGCCGACAATTTCGTCGCCATTTTTGACGCTGCCGACGCGGCGAATATCTAAACGAACGGATGCATAAAATTTCAATGCATTACCGCCAGTGGTGGTTTCAGGATTGCCAAACATCACGCCAATTTTCATCCGAATTTGGTTAATGAAAATGACCAAGGTGTTGGAACGTTTAATGTTAGCGGTTAATTTGCGCAATGCTTGTGACATCAGGCGCGCTTGTAATCCCATGTGAGAATCGCCCATATCGCCTTCGATTTCAGCTTTAGGGGTTAAGGCTGCCACGGAGTCGATGATAATAATATCAACAGCGCTCGAACGGACTAACATATCAGTAATTTCTAAGGCTTGTTCGCCAGTATCAGGTTGTGAAATTAATAATTCTTCGACATTCACACCTAACCGTTTTGCATAAGCGGGATCTAACGCGTGTTCCGCATCCACAAATGCAGCGGTGCCGCCTAGGCGTTGACAGGCTGCGATCACTTGCAACGTCAGCGTAGTCTTGCCGGAGGATTCCGGTCCGTAAATTTCAACGATACGCCCGCGTGGCAAACCGCCAACGCCAAGCGCGATATCGAGTGCGAGAGAACCAGTTGAAATAACTTCAATGTCACGCACGATTGATGAATCGCCTAAGCGCATCACAGATCCTTTGCCAAATTGGCGTTCGATCTGACTTAATGCGGCGCTTAATGCTTTTTGTTTGTTCTCTTCCATTATGGTGTCCTTATTTTAGGTTAGAAATTCAATTTGTTTAGTAGTCTGCTTGACTCGTCATGATCGTGCAAGTATTTCGTGCTGTGGGCAAAAAGTGGTTGGAGGCGAGGTTTTTATTTGCGGAAAAATTTTGTGCAACCCAATAAAAAACTGAGGCTTTTTAAATTCTCTTAAGATTTCCTTAAGGTTGGGTACCCTAGAATCCAAGCTCTTAAAGGGACATTAGCAACAGTTTTTTTTGAGTGAATGATTTTTATGTAGTTTATATATTTTTGTAGTTAATAAGCAATTAAATAAGAAGGATATTTGTAATGAAGAGTAGACCAGCAACTCCAGAATCTGAGAATCCAGTTGACGATAAAGTGAATGAAGCAAGCCTTGAACAGGCTACAGAAGAAACAGTAGTGCCGATAGCGGTAGCGCAAGATGGAGGCGCTGAACCAGAGTTCATTGATTATGACGAATCGGCTAATTCTAATAACAAAGAAAAAGAAAAAGAAAAAGAAAAAGAAAAAATAGAAGTACAGGTAGAGAAGTCAGTGGCTGCTGATACTGGTGCTTTAGAAGACAGCAGATATCAAGAAATGCATGACGAAAAGGATGTTGAAATTAATCTAGATAGAGCACAAATATCTAGCATAAGAAGAGCGCAGTCACTTGTTGATTCATTACGATGGCTCAATCCAGTGCAATATGTTATTGGACCTTTATCCGCAGCAGGATTCAATACATTGATTGCTCCGATGTTGCCTGATGTGTTGAAGTTACCTCTAGGTTTTGCAGTTGGCGCATTCGCTAGTCGTATGACTCGTCATGCGCTAGACGTTACGCCCAATGTAAATTTTGTGGAAAAAACCGTTGTTCAGGGTGTTACTACTGCAGGGTTATCTACGACATATGATGCTGTAGTAAGCGCAATGAGTCATACACCTTCCAAAGCAGAATTGGCTCTCGTTGAAGGCGTTGCTGCTGGTTTGGTGCAGAAGGCGGCTGAGAAAGTTTATGGGAGAAGCAAGCCTGGCGTGACGGCTTGTGCAAGTTCAATGTTTAGTAGGGTTAAGGCAGCTTGTGCGAGAAGAGCAGTTGTTAGTGATCAAGAAGCATTGTTGGCGCAAGAAAGCGTTAATTCAGTGAATCTAACACATTAATAATTAAATAATTGTTCTTAAGCTCAAATAGGCTTCGCAGTAAATGCGCGGCCTATTTTTTTGTTTTATGTTTATGAATACATGATATTTTTTTAATTTTTAATTTGCGCTTTTTAGGTTCAACCAAAGACTATAGACTTGACAATGATACTATATGTAGTACTATAGATGCATGACAAAGGTAGATAAACTTTTAGAAAAAATGCGGAACAATCCAAGGGATTGGCAGTTAGCTGAGCTAGAATTGATAGCGGTTCGTTTTGGTTTTGCAATGCGTAGACCAGGTGGGAGTCATGTCACATTTTCGCATCCCCCATTAGCAGAGATTTTAACGGTGCCCGCCCATCGTCCTGTTAAACCAATATAATGTAAAAAAATTAGTGTCATTAATTGATACGTTGAGTGAGGAGGAGGTATGAGTAAGATAAAAATTCCTGAGTATCCATTTACAATTCGACATCTTTCAAATGAAGAAGGTGGTGGGTATTTAATTGAATTTCCAGACCTTCCAGGTTGTATGTCTGATGGTGAAACAATGGATGAAGCCATTGAGAATGGAAAAAATGCGATACATGCATGGATTGAATCTGCAAAGGAAATGAAAAGAGCTATTCCAAAACCAGGGGAGTTAGAAAACCAAAGTGGGAAATGGGTTCAGCGTGTACCTAAGTCTATTCATTTACGACTGGTGAATAGGGCAAGAGAGGAGGGCGTTAGTTTAAACACATTGGTGATAACTATGCTTTCTGAATCATTAGCAGGTGAGCCGTGTATTCATAAAAAAAAATCGAGCCGTTGATTTGTGTGGACGATTAGCAAATAAATCTCAGCTTATGACAGTATATCGCTCAAGGATGACAGTATTCATAAGCTAAGAAATCTTAGCAGTTGCTCCAGCGCGGCATAAATAGATTTTTCCCGCACCGTTTGCCGATCACCAGAAAAAACTTCCAAATGCGTTCCAGTCGCCGCATGCAGTCCTGCCCAACCAAACCACACAGTCCCCACCGGTTTCTCCAGTGTCCCACCGCCAGGTCCTGCGATTCCCGTAATTGCTATACTGATTTGTGACTGACTATTGTGAAGTGCGCCTTCCGCCATTTCACGGGCAGTTTGCTCACTGACCGCGCCGAATTGTTCGAGCGTTCCCGTTTTAACACCTAATAATTCGCATTTTGCTTCATTACTATACGTCACAAACCCGCGCTCAAACCATTCAGAACTCCCAGCAATCTGTGTCACAAAATACGCAAGTCCACCACCCGTACACGATTCCGCAGTCACTAATTTCCACTTACGTTGTTTTAATTTTGTACCTAAGGCAATCGTGAGTTGTTCAATGGTTTGTGTCATGTTTTGATCTCTGAGTGGGTAGACAAAGCGTCCTAGGTACACCATACTTTACGCCCAATTTGCGTGTAAAAATATTCCCAATAAATCAAAAAGAGAAAAATAATATGATCGAACAATTAGACACTCCCAAGCTGCATACGCCTATGATGCAGCAGTATCTGCGCATCAAAGCCGAGCATCCGGATACGTTATTGTTTTATCGCATGGGCGATTTTTATGAATTATTTTTCGATGACGCAACGCAAGTGGCGCGGTTGCTAGATATTACCTTAACCGCACGCGGACTCTCCGGTGGAAAACCAATTCCCATGGCGGGTGTGCCTTATCATGCCGCAGAATCTTACATGGCAAAATTATTACGCCAAGGTTTGTCGATTGCGATTTGCGAACAAGTCGGTGATCCTAAAACCAGTATTGGTCCTGTTGATAGACAAGTCGTCAGAATTTTAACGCCAGGGACCGTCAGTGATGCTGCGTTTTTAGAGGATAGTCGTGATAATTTATTAGCTGCTCTATATCATCATCAGAATCGTTTTGGAATTGCGACGCTGGATATGAGCAGTGGTCGTTTTCAATTATTAGAAGTGCAAGGTGTTGAAGCATTACAAAGTGAATTAGAACGTTTAAAGCCAACCGAATTATTGATTAGCGAAGATTTTACTCTACCGTTGCAAGCATCTGGCGTGCGTCGCCGCGCTGTGTGGGAATTTGAATTAGATACAGCAAAACGATTATTAGCCTCACAAATGCAAACACATGATCTTGCAGGATTTGGATGTTTGGATTTGCCGATTGCACTGACTGCGGCAGGCAGTTTGTTGCAATATGCGAAAGAAACACAACGCACCCATTTGCCACACATACGCTCGATTCAAGTTGAGCGGCGTGAAGACAGTATTATTTTGGATGCGGCGACCCGAAAAAATTTAGAGTTAACACAAAATTTAATGGGCACAGCAGAAAACACTTTAGCTTCCGTCCTGGATAGAACCGCAACTGCCATGGGTAGTCGTTTGTTAAAACGCTGGATCAATCGTCCACTGCGCCAGACTGATATTTTGTGTGCGCGCCAAATCAGTATCGAAAATTTATTGGTTGATCGTCATTATCTTGCTTTACATAACGCCTTAAAAAATGTCGAAGACTTAGAAAGAATTCTTGCACGTGTCGCATTAAAATCAGCACGTCCGCGAGATTTAATCGGCTTGCGTGCAACGCTTGCAATATTGCCTGAATTGCAGCAGCAATTAAGTTATTTTTCTGCACCGTTATTAAGACAATTAGCGTCAGATATAAAAGAATACCCAGCACTAACAACACTATTACAAAAAGCATTAGTAGAAAATCCACCAGTCACAACTCGGGATGGGGGTGTGATTGCACAAGGTTACGATGCTGAATTGGATGAGTTGCTAGCGCTTAGTGAAAATGCGGGACAATTTTTAATTGAGTTAGAAGCGCGTGAAAAAAGTCGAACAGGATTATCCACGCTGAAAGTGGGTTATAATCGCGTGCATGGTTTTTATATTGAAATTAGTCGCTTGCAAGCAGAGCAAGCGCCAGCAAATTATATCCGTCGACAAACGCTTAAAAATGCTGAGCGTTTTATTACGCCTGAATTAAAAATATTTGAAGATAAAGCATTAAGCAGTCGTGAAAAAGCACTCGCGCGGGAAAAAGAATTATATGATGACTTGCTCGAGAAAATTTTAACAGAGCTTAATCCATTGCAACTTTCAGCGCATGCGATTGCGGAATTAGATGTGTTGGTCAATTTCACAGAGCGTGCAGATACATTGGATTTATGTCGTCCGGATTTTTCGACGGATTCAATGCTCCAGATAAAAGCGGGCCGACATTTGGTGGTTGAATCTGTTTTGTCACATCCTTTTGTACCGAATGATGTGCAGTTGACTGAACGAGAACGGATGTTGATTATTACAGGCCCCAATATGGGTGGTAAATCAACTTATATGCGGCAAATTGCGTTGATTGTGTTGCTGGCACACATTGGCAGTTTTGTGCCGGCGGAAAGTGCGTGCATTGGTAGAGTTGATCGAATCTTTACGCGAATTGGTGCGGCGGATGATTTAGCGAGTGGACGTTCGACGTTTATGGTGGAGATGACGGAGACGGCGAATATTTTACATAATGCAACGCGTGATAGTTTAGTGTTAATGGATGAGATTGGGCGTGGCACAAGTACGTTTGATGGTTTGTCGTTGGCGTTTGCGTGTGCGGAACATATTGCGCGAGAAGTGAAAGCATTTACTTTATTTGCGACGCATTATTTTGAATTGACAGCATTGGCAGATGAAATGCCGGTTGTTAAAAATGTGCATTTTGACGCAACAGAATCGGGTGAGAAAATTATTTTTCTACATACAGTGAATGCGGGGCCCGCGAACCAGAGCTATGGTATTCAAGTCGCACAATTAGCAGGCGTGCCGCGTCAAGTGATTCAACTGGCGAAACAAAAATTGCGTGAGCTTGAACAGCATGTGCATATACCACCTAAACAAATTGAATTGTTTTCGCCAGTGGTTCCGGAGCATCCGGTGGTGATGCGATTGAAAGAATTGGATCCGGAGAGTTTGTCGCCACGCGAGGCGTTGGAAATGTTGTTTGAGTTGAAGGTGAGTGCGGTGTCGGATTGATTACACTAATCTGCGAGCGTGTAAAAAGACCTGTTATTCCCGCGAAGGCGGGAACCCATTCGGATAGGTTCCCGCCTTCGCGGGAATGACAGAGCTTTTCATGCGTTCAGGATGACTGATTTTAAAAAAACAAATAGAGCCAATCAAAATGTCAAACTGGGCAAGAGAATATTGTTACGAAAAAGCAGCACGGCCTGATTCGCCGACTTATTATAGTTTACGCTATTTGAATTCGGCAGAACGTGATGTTGTGGTTGCAGTGCATGCGTTTTATCGTGAAATAGAAGGGGTTGTGTTTGAATGTCAGGATCATGATTTGGCGATAGCAAAATTTAATTGGTGGCGCAGTGAGGTCGCAAAAATTTCCTCAGATAAACCGGATCATCCGGTTACTCTTTTTTTACAAGCCACACTTTCTACAGGCGAGTCTGCATTAGAAAAATTATTCTCAATCATTGATGCGATTCAACATGATTCGATTCCGGCATCCTTCGCAACATTTGAAGATGTGGTAATTCATTTTATGCGTACAGCAGGGATGCGCGAATTATTAATCAATGATGAATTAAAAACTGATAAAACAATTTCTTCGGAAATCATTTATCAATTGATGCTGGTTGTTGAGTTGGTGGATTATATTCAGCATTTACGGCGTTATTTGCGACGTGATTTTATTTATTTTCCCTCGGATGAGTTATTGAAATTTCATCTGACACCGGCTGATTTATGCGAATTAAAAACCACGCCAACGATAAAAAATTTATTGCACTATCAAGCGGAAAAAGTTGAACGGGCTTATAAAGAGGCGTGTGATAGTTTGACGCGTCATCAGCGTGAACAATTGTCGCAGCTTTTAATTCGTTGTGAAATTGCACGGGCAACGTTGCGAGCGATTCAGGCGAGTGATTATTGTGTGTTGGAAAATTTAATTAGGTTGACGCCATTGCGTTTTTGGTGGATTGCTTGGCGGGCTTGATTTGGCTTGGCATATATAAATCAAAACTTATGCCAAATTGACTGGTACCGCGGCTTGAACAAATTGAAATGGATACAAAACGTAGGGTGGATTAGGCGTTTTTTTGCC
>JBDTIZ010000131.1:0-7501 GCA_039936115.1 Gammaproteobacteria bacterium | reverse complement strand
TTGTCCGCGGTATCCAGTCAACTTGGTATCTGTTTTGATTTGTAAAAAAGGAAAATATGTATCGATCCCTTAGGGGCGAACACACAGGTTCGTTCCTACAATATCAGGACAACTTTTTTTTAAAAACCCAACACACAACATCTACAGTCAACGTCAATTCAGACAACGCAAGCACGGCTAGTTTTTTCTCAGGCGTAGAACGCCAGTAATAAGGAGTCATGCCAAATAAATTTGCGACTTCATCCCGTGTCGTTAAATTCATTTTATAGTGCAAAGGAATTTTTTCAGCGACGTTAAACATCTCCTGGCTAGCTTGTAAAATCCGCTCATCATCAATCAATTTGATATCCGTAAACAAAATCGACCGTAATTCATAAAGATGTTGGGATGAGGGTGCTATGATTACGAGACAACCGTTATCATCTAATACGCGATTAAATTCGGTAAAATTTAACGGCGAGAAAACAGATATCAAACTCTGAATTGAACCTGTCATGAAAGGTAGTTCGGCGCATGTTGAAACCAACCATTGAATTGCTTTGATTTTTTTCGCCGCAGTATTCACAGCTTCTTTTGAAATATCTAAACCGATATAGTGCAACGATTTATTTTCTAACAGTGAATTTTTGATGTGTTGAAGATAATAACCATTACCACAGCCTATATCTGCAATATGAATCGTTTCAAGCGTCATCAAATGCTCTTTGATCGCATGGCTGAGTAAATCAGCGATAGGCGCGTAATGCCCCCGACTTAAAAAATCAGCGCGGCTTTTTACCATCTCTTTATTGTCACCAGGTTCCTTAGAGTGTTTTCTTGTAGGTAACAAGAGATTCACATAACCGCTGCGCGATTTATCGAACACATGGTTCAATGAACAGCGAAATGAAGTCGTTTCTTCAATTAATTGAGCCTGACAAACAGGACAACGTAAAATTTGCATCATGTGTTTAATGGATTGTGATTAATTGTGATTAATAGAGTGCAGAAGTATCTGCTTAAAGAGGTTGCAGGTCAAATGTAGGGTGGATTAGGTGCGCTTATTGCACCGTAATCCACCTTACATGCTGTCTACACGTAGAATTAATACCCGCGATAATAGTTGCCACGATTGTAGTAACTACCGCGATTGTAGTAATAGCCACGATCAGGATAATAGCCATTTCGGTAGTAATTCTGGCGTTGATAATATCCGTTAGGGTAATAATAGCCATCTTGATAATAGGGACGTTGATAGTAACGAGGATAATAATAGCCGCCACGATTGTAATAATATTGTTGGTTGTAATAATTTTGCTGATCCATAGAGCGTCCGACAGAGCCTCCAATGAGCGCACCGCCCACCGCACCAACACCCACCGCAACTGCTTGGCCACTACCGCCACCGACTGTGCTACCAAGTAAGCCACCCGCTATTGCACCTGCTGCTACACCCGTTTGTTCGTTTTGGTGATAGGGATCGCAGCCGCTTATTAACCCAGCTAATACGATTAAAACTGTAAGCTTAATCCCATGTAGTTTCATAGATCACCTCATATAAATAAATGAAAAGCCTAGGATTGTTTATTTATTATACTTCATTTGCGATTGTGAATTCGGATCTTCGATAGAAAAAATCCAAA
The DNA here is from genome assembly GCA_039936115.1 of Gammaproteobacteria bacterium. GTDB lineage: Bacteria > Pseudomonadota > Gammaproteobacteria > DSM-16500 > DSM-16500 > DATIJJ01. The sequence goes on along the minus strand of JBDTIZ010000131.1, from coordinate 5,879 downwards.
TAGTGTTGGATTTCAAAATGAACAATTCTAGATAAATTGTTGGTTAAAAAGCTTAATAATTAGATTGGATTAGTCTATCAAAAATAATAAAAACTATATATTACAATAATATGAAACGATAAATTATAGAACACATTAGCATGTCCATTTAGTTATCATTTAAGAGTAAAATGAAACTAGGTAAAAAAATAAAAGGAGCCTGTCATGCGAAGTACCAAATCGTGCGTTGCAGTTGGCGTAACCTGTTTATTTTCGTTGGCATTAGCGTCTTGTAGCACCTATACAGGTCCATCGAGTCAATCAACCCAACCTACCAAATCCGCGAGGGCAACACCAGCCGGTCCGCCACCTAATTATGCGTCACGTATACCAAAGTCTATTAATACGGGTGTGAAGACAGTGGTCATTGATCCCAATGTCCATGTTTGGGGAGCCTACGCTGCAAATGGCGAGTTGGTAAAAGCAGGTTTAACCACGGCGGGAGGAAACTGGTGTGCAGATATCGGACGCAGTTGTCGTACGAGACCCGGCACATTTCATGTCAATTCGTTAGGAAGCGCAAATTGTAAATCCAGTATATATCCTAAGCCACGTGGCGGCGCTCCCATGCCATATTGTATGTTCTTTAATGGAAGTCAAGGACTGCATGGATCTTATGAAGTCGTTGAAGGGAATGTCAGTCATGGCTGTGTTCGCTTACGTGTAGCGGACGCGGAATGGCTGCGTTTTAACTTTATCAATGTGGGCACTAAAGTGGTTGTCAAACCCTATTAATGTGTCTTATCCTTGGCAACCTATCGATAGGGGCAAAAAACTTTTGCCCCTATGATTTTTTCCGCAACAGAAAATAATCAATACAACACTTGCATTCTCTATTCCTCTTACACACTATTACCCAAAATAACAAAAGGACTGTGCACTACATGTTTTCAGCTCAAGAAGTGTTACATAGCGTATTTGGATATAACGAATTTCGCGGGAATCAAGCAGCAATTATAGAACTCCTTATTTCAGGTCATGACGCCTTGGTTTTAATGCCAACGGGCGGCGGAAAATCACTTTGTTACCAAATTCCAGCGTTGGTGCGCAAAGGTGTCGGCATTGTCGTATCACCGTTGATTGCATTGATGCAAGATCAAGTGGATGGATTGCTTCAGCTTGGCGTGAAAGCTGCTTTTTTAAATTCAAGCTTGGATGCTAAAACTGCGAGTCAAGTTGAGCAAGAGTTGTTGAAAGGCGAATTAGATTTATTATATGTCGCACCCGAACGTTTGCTTAATCCACGTTTTTTACAATTACTTGAACGCACGGAGCTCGCATTATTTGCGATTGATGAAGCGCATTGTGTTTCACAATGGGGACATGATTTTCGACCTGAGTATGTGCAACTTTCCATTTTACATGAACGCTTTCCAGCAGTGCCGAGAATTGCATTAACGGCAACAGCGGATGAACCTACTCGACGTGAAATTATCGAACAATTAAATTTGACTGATGCACAGCAATTTACGGCGAGTTTTGATCGATCTAATATTCGTTATCGCATCATACAAAAACAAAATCCGCGTGAACAATTAAAACTTTTTCTTGAAACAGAACACAAGGGCGATGCGGGAATTGTGTATTGCTTGTCGCGTAAGCGGGTGGAAGAAACAGCACAATGGTTGAGTGAAAAAGGTTGGGATGCATTACCGTATCATGCGGGATTGGGGAATGCTGTACGTGCGCGTCACCAACAACGATTTTTGCGAGAAGAGGGTGTGATTATTGTTGCAACGGTTGCATTTGGAATGGGAATTGATAAACCTAACGTGCGGTTTGTCGCCCATCTTGATTTGCCTAAAAGTATGGAAGGCTATTATCAAGAAACGGGTCGCGCAGGCCGTGATGGTTTACCGGCTAATGCTTGGTTGTCTTATGGAATCGGTGATGTGATTACTTTGCGACAGATGTTGTTTGGTTCTGAAGCGGATGAACAACATAAACGACTAGAACAACGCAAGCTAGATGCACTGCTTGGATTTTGCGAAACAACACTTTGTCGACGAAAAGTCATGCTGCATTATTTTGGCGAAGACTATTTATTATCGTGTCAAAATTGTGATAATTGTCTTGAACCGGTTGCAACGTGGGATGGAAAAATTGCTGCGCAAAAAGCATTATCTTGTGTGTATCGAACTGGGCAGTTATTTGGTGTAAAACATTTAGTTGATGTTTTGCTTGGAAAAATCACACCGCAAGTGACACGATTTAAACATGAGAATGTTTCTACATTTGGAATCGGTCAAGAATATACGCAAACACAATGGCAAAGTATTTTTCGTCAATTGGTGACTGCTAATTTGCTAACGGTTGATATGAGTGGTTACGGAAGTTTACGTCTCACGCCCAAAAGCCAATTTATTTTGCGCGGAGACGAAACGATTGCTTTCAGAAAAGATCCAGAAGTTTCAACCAAGAAAGCGAAAGCAAAACAGAAGCGGGAACAAAAAATAGGTCCAACGCCGAGTGATGGATTATGGCAAGCGTTAAAAAATAAACGGCTTGATTTGGCACGTGAACAAGGTGTTCCGCCGTATGTGATTTTTCATGATAGTAGTTTGATTGAGATTCATCAAAAAAAACCGAAAACCTTGAATGAATTTGCGACGATTTCAGGTGTGGGGGTTAGTAAATTATTGAAGTATGGGGCGCTGTTTATGGAAGTTATTGGGGAGCATCAGATGTTGGATGCGGAGGATGCAATATAAAATATTCTGTTGAGTGTGTTTTAGACATAAAAATAGATCTTTACACAAAAAACAGATGCCAATGTCACCCCGCACTTTGTACCATGTCACCCCGCACTTGTTGCGGGGTCTGGAACCAAAATCATAAAAAAGTCATTAAAAAAATAAAATGTATTTTTATTAATTAAAGCCCGGACCCCGCAACAAGTGCGGGGTGACAGTGGTGTAAAGTGCGGGTGACAGTGGTGTAAGTGCGGGAGGACAGTGGTGTAAAGTCCGGGGTGACATGGCTTCATGCAAGAAGGCAATGCGTTGCAAGAGATTGGTTCCTCGGTTGGCTCAGTTGTGATATTTTTTATCATCATGCTATTTTTAGACCTTGGATTAATTGTCAAACGGAGTGAACATGAATCAGACACGCATACTCAAGGTATCACGGCTTGAAGGATTGACGGATGGTATTTTTGCTATTGCGATGACTATCTTGGTTTTAGATTTGCATTTGTCTCCTGACATGACGGCAATCAATCTGACTGCACATATGACTTCAGATATTTTTCTTAAACTGATTATTTATATGGGTAGTTTTATTATTTTGGGCACGTTATGGGTTGCAATGAATTTTCAATTGGGCTTGCTTGATCATGTGAATCGCCCCTACCTTTGGTCCAATGTGTTATATCTTATGCTCGTGTGTATTGTACCTTTCTCAGCAAGTTTAGTGGCGGCGTATCCAACGCATTTCGCGAGTATCACGTTTTATGCCATTAATTTAATTTGTGCGAGCATGGCGCAATTATTAACTATTTTATGTGCGCATGCCTATCGTTTGAATCGTGATATCTATACGACAGCGATTCGTCATGCCGTGATACAGCGCATTTTTATTGCCCCAGTTTTTTATATTGCAGCGCTTATTCTTGCCCATTGGAATATGACACTGGCTTTTATCGCTTTAATTGCACCAACGTTTCTTTATATGCTGCCAGGGAAAGTAGACCATTTTGATCAATAAAAAAAATGATAGAAAAACCCAGATGACCTCTATATAATTTTACTGAACAGATTTTCAGCAAATCATCGGTACATCAAACACTCCAGACGAAACAAACAAAATAGCAGGGGATACGGAATGTTCTCATCTTATCTATCATGGATTCAAAAGGTTCAACCCATTAGTTATACCGGTGCATTCGCACATTCCTTATTGTGGTTATCAGGAGGTGCTCGTGACGTTGTGCTAAAAAATCCAAATTTCAAAGCGCCGTCGAAAGACAGTGGATTGGAAAAAGGTATTGCTATTTATTGTGTGCATGGCACAGCGGATCGAGTATCTGCATTTACTCTGATTGCGAATCGTTTACTCGATAAGTTACCAAGTGCTATTTCTGCCATTCATTTGATTGCATTTGATCGTAGAGGTGAGGGTGTTGGTATTGAGAATTTTGCGGAACAACTAAAACAAAAAATTATTGCGAATAAAGATACGCATGTTATTTTAATGGGGCATTCCCGAGGTGGTTTAGTGAATGCCAAATTTGCTGTGGATTTGGCGGCTGATGCAGGTATTAATGTTTATGCGATTCATTCAGTTTGCACACCGTATCAAGGCTCATTTTTAGCATTACCACCTTTAACAAGTATTTCAAGATCGATAAACCAAATGAAAATAAATAGCGATTTTTTAGCTGATTTAGCGGTTAAAATCGCACAACACAAAAGCTGTCAGTATCATTATTACGCGGCAGAGAATGATTCTATTGTGTCGACTGATGCAGCTTGTATAAAAGCGGAAGGGCATGCGTCACTTCTATTCGATCGTCACGGTCACTTGTCTCTTATGTCTTCGCATCGATTGGTTGAGCATATACGTAAAACATTGGTGAGCTTAGTCAAAAATTTATTAAAAGAACAGGATGAAGTAAAAGAAGAGACGGAAACAGCTGCCTTTGATGATGATTTTGTTATCGTATTAAATTCATCGAGTGCGCTGGCGAATATTTGTTACGATATTGATTTGCAGATTGAAAAAATAAAGTCGCAAAATGCGCCGAGTGAATTGGCATTTCTTATTAAGTTACAAAAACATTTTGTTGATATGTTAGATGAGGTAAAAGTTGAAAAATATTCTGAAGCCTACACGATTGACAAATTTATTCGATTGTCTTTAGCGGATAATCCTCTGGAGAGTTCGGGTGCGCAAACAAATTATGTCTCTTTTCTTTTTAAAGATACCAAATCGAATTCACTAGTTTTTATCGAGAAATTGTTGGAAAAATATAAAGACATTTCCTTGCTGCGAAAACCAGAGGGGCCTAGTTTGGAGTCTGACGATTCTAAGAGTGTGACTTTGGGACGGCGTTGAAGAACTGAAAGCTTCCTCTCCTCTCACGCTTTTGGTGGGAGGAGAGGGTTGGGGAGAAGAGGGGCTTGCGCCTGCTACAAATGCCGTCCTCAAGCCCGAATTTTTAACTTAGACGAATCAACTGTCTTAACCCCAGCAACCGACGATGCTATTTTTATCACAGTAGCCGCTTGATCCTTAGAAGCTACAGTTCCCTCGAGCATGACAATACCTCGGGTTGTTTTAACATCAATATTGCTAGGTACATTTTTCGTAATCACCAACTGCGTGTGAATGTATGCAGTAATTGCAGAGTCTTGTACGAAAGTCGAGGGCGTGCTGCCAATGGAGGACACGTTGTTGGTGATAGCATCTGAAATACTGCTGCCTGATATCGCGTAGGAAAGTTGCGGCGCAGCAAAAATAGCTACAACAGCGGAGAGTCCAATTTTGAATGCTTGAGATTTTGGCATGACTAGATTCCTGTGGGTGAATAACTTGACAGTATTATAGTAGTCTTAAGACGGATAGGCTAATTAAATAAGCTAAAACCTAGGGGCTGGATAATTGAGTAGTGAATGCTGTCATCACGTATTTTCTGTCACCCCGCACTTGTTGCGGGGTGACAGAGGTTTAAGGTGAGGGGTGGCAGAAAGAGCGGGATGACAGCATTCATTACTCGTAAGCGCTAATTAAACCACCCACTAAAAAATTCTTTCCAATCTAATTACACTCCATTTTTAAATTCAATGGAGAATCAGATGAAAAATTTTTCCGCAAAAAGCACACCCCTTGATATGGACAAA
>JBDTIZ010000130.1:0-20933 GCA_039936115.1 Gammaproteobacteria bacterium | reverse complement strand
ATTCGCTTTTGAACCCGTTGAGTTACCCTATCAGAAAGTGGCTTCATTTCATTGATCAATCAGCTAGCCGCAGTTAGGGTCGATGTGCTTGATAATCCATGATCGCATGAGTATAATCGCGTTTTTTTCGCCTTAGGATAAGGATATAACCAATGGCAATAAATCGAAAAGTACTGCGCCCGCTTGTACTCGGTACCACCGCAATCACTCTGCACCGCTTACAACGGCCCATGACAGATAAAAATAATCCTGCACAACAAGAAAAATTTGGTACATTTAAAATCTTAGCCGCTTTCGTCATGACTAACGAAAATACCTTAAGAGCAAATGGATATACGCCATCTAATTTATACCAATCTGGGATGTTGTCTTTTCAGCATGGACAAAAAATTAGAGCAAGAATTCAATATCGAGTTATGCTTCGTTTCACACCTGATGCTGAAGAAGCCAACATCTATGAGCAATCTGGAAATGACTTATCACAAAGGGGATATGAAAATATTTCCGCACGGCATTGGACCTGGGCATTTGCTCACGGACACAAACCTTACGTTATGTCGGAAAAACTGGGTGATTATAAATTAACGTCTGGTAACCTTAAGATGGCGGAGGAACTATTTACACACCTCATCCAAATACAACCAAACAATCCTATACCCTATAATAAATTGGGCGTTACTCATTTTATGCGTGCTTTGTGTCAAGATGATATGAAAGCATTTTGTCATAAACAATATCTTGCTAAACAAAACTTTGAGAAATCATTACAACTTGATCCCAAAGATACTATTTCCAAACAAAATCATGCTGTCGCTTCTGTTCTGACTGTTCGGCCAGAGTATGGATCTCCATGGGAATATTTAAGACCAACGCCTAGTACCTCTACTCGCATGATAGATGCAATTATGCACGGACTTAGCGATAACAGAACTCAAACAAAATCTAGCCTTGGCAGTGGTGCTAGTTTTGGCACAGATAGTAACGGACAAACGACGGTTAATCCGACGGTCGTCGTTACATCTTATGAAGTGCCAAGGTTTGCCAATGAGTTTGCATTACAAGAACTAAGCAAGCTAAAAGCTGAAGAATATCAAGCAGCAGAAGAACAACCTGCGACGCCTAAACCGAATCGTTAGCGTTATATTTAAATTAAGCCAAAACTAGCCATAAGGTATTGTTTAGCAATCCCGTATAACTAGCGTGTTTTTGGCTTTTTTCATGCAGCAAACCAAGCCATTTAATAATACATTAAGGTTGCCATGTTATATTTTAACATCGCAAAATTAGGTAAAAAGAATGAGCTTTAGAAGAGAAAAGTCCAGCTACACACATGAAAGTAATGAAATTAAACAAGAATCACACACATTATCCCATGAGTTGCTGATCCAAGCTAACACGCTGCAATTAAAGGTACTAGGTAGCTTATTAGCAATTTTTTATAATGAATTGCGATCTGATTATAAGATTATAAAGTTTGAATTTGATAAAGAGATACAAGCTGAAAAAGTAAAAATAGTTAATTTCATCTTTGAGAGAATGACGTGTTTTCAAGATACTAAAGGAATTAATCCATTTCTTGATGAGTTCATCACGCTATCTAAGAATAAAAACCCTACGGCTTTGAGTCGATTTTTACAAGAGTTCGCGCGCCCTCTGAAAAATCTTTATGATGTTGAATTGTTCATAAATGCATATAAACGTTGTAAGTTCAGAAACCTACTTAAAGATAGAAGCCCAAATAGAGCTAAATCAACGTTAACAAAATTCTTTAGTAAATATTTAGCTGACGTTGAAGTGTTACGAAAGAAGCTTCCAGCAATTAAACACGGAAAGCTTGCTATTGTTGTTTTAAATAAACAACGAGCACATAAATTCTATTCTCGCTATTTTTCATTATCAGCCAAAGACCAGATAGACAATTTATTTTTTAGTATCGAAAAAGCGTGCGAAGAACTTGCTGTTAAAGCACCTGATTCAACTTGGATAATAACAGCATGTGAATATGTGATAGACAAACAGTTAGATAATAAATTAAAAAAATATTTCAAAAATGGACTTGCCAATATAATTCAGAAATTTCCAAAATTGATAATCATTCCTGGCACCATTAGTTCCGAGCATCGTTATGATCTAACTCAAGATAAAAGTAAGTTATTGGCGAAATTAAAAAAAATGGATGATTCATATGATACGCTGATGAAAACGAATGGTTACATTTATTCAGCTACTTTGGCAAGACACACAAAAGAAACCTTACGTAAAATTCAAAATAATCGAATAGATCCTCGTATTGGTTCAGAATACAAAATATATAGTAATAATTGCTATAGGATTCAAAATAGTAATATGAGTCATATTCAGAAATTTAAAAAAACTAATACTCTCGCTATGGATGCACATAATACAGAGCCTTTTCTTTGTGAAGCAGGAACCGAAAGTCATTTTTTTAAATTTGAAGAATTAGAAGTTGGGGTGGAGGTCTGTGCAGATCATGCGACGGCAATTGTCTTAGAGGAAGGGCGGAATCGTATTAGACCTCTTATTCACTTTCTATTATCAGACTATGTTAGCGTACTAGCAGAAAGAATTTTTGGTGATTTGTTTGTCCAGGCGAATACTCGCACTTACCCTCGCCTGATTGTGAATCATCCTGATGCACAGTCACAACCTGTTCATCTTTATCAAATGGATATTTTAGATCGCGACTCACATCTTAAAGGCCCGTTTGAACCTCTTTATCCTTTTGAGTTCAGAGTGAATGACAAATTAAATGAAACAATTGTTCGATTGGCTGAAACCTCATGGGAGCGTGAGTTGTTAGAGGATTTTAGCAACCGATTTAAGTCAGAAAATATTAAATCCATCACCGAGGATAAAGCTCCACCTTATGATTGGCTAGAAACACAACTTGTTTTGCTTGTTCAGCCCCGAAAAAGTTTTTTTGGTTTATTTTTTAATTCAGAAGTGTCATCAGAAATAAAAATCTTAGTCAACGATCTTAAAGAGATGCTTAAAGCGCACCGCGCAGCTTACCCTTCCAGCTATGATACTATGCCGCAGCAAGATGCACCGTTAATGAAAGTATCTTGATGTAAATCATATTTGAGTCAACGGGTTACGAAACAATACCTTAAACTGCTATAACTGAAACATGCTATACTTATTAATGAAGAGGGCTCCGCTTAGGTCATTCAACCTATCTTTTTAATCAAAATGAAGTGTTCTTAATAAAATCTTAAGACTTTTCTGATACCTTAATCCGCATTACAAATATAGATCCATGAAATAATGAAAATTAATTCAAAATAATAGTCTCTGAAAATACGTCCAATTCGAGGATACAAAATGCCATTAGATCAGAAATTAATAGATGATTGTATTCCAATAGCGGCCAAATATTTTCAGGTGGTACCGAGAAAAAGTCATCCGATTTTCGCTCCCGATATTGTCTATCGTGCAACAAAAATTACAACAAAATTATATGCCTGTGAAGGTCCAGGATCAGATTATGCGCTTAAACAATTTAAATCATTTATCCAAAAAAATAATATAACTAATATTATAGCTCTGGGCATGCAAAATGATTTCATTCCTTATGGATACTCCACTAAAAGAGATGAGTTTGAGTATACAAGAGTAGGTGAGATATATAAGTTTACGATGGACATTCTTTCTCCCGACATACAGATCACAAGATTTGCTATTGAAGATGGAACTTATTTAATTGGAGACGTAGAAGAAAATATAGATGAACTAATGTTTTTGTATGGCCGCAGCTTAACAAATATAACAGTAGTTCACTGTCATGCAGGTACCGGTCGTACTGGCCACGTTATCATGACATTCTTATTTTTCGAGTTGTTTTTTTATGGTGAATCAAAAAAGCTATTTGATACCATCAATAACGCACAAGATTTAGTTAAACATTTTGATGCTATTCTAGAGTTAGTCAGAAATCTTGTTCCTGGTTTTATTCACGATAGCTCACAATATGCTGCTGCAATCGAAAATGCATTTAATATGTATAAGAAGTTTAAGCTTCCTAATGTGGACCAAAATTTAATTGCACTACTTTCAGAAAGTAAACCACATCTTAGTAATTTTAAAGGTTACGCATTTTTGAGCCAAGCGGCTGAAATGAAAATAGATGACAAGCCAAGAAAAGAAACCCTTAAGAGTGAGGAAGAATATATCACATTAGGCGATACAAGTTTAGATGCTGGGAATTATCCTTTGGCAGCAGAACAATATTCATGTGCAATTGCACTGTGTGCTCGGAATTGTTCCCCAGTGGACATATCCGTATTAATAAATTGCGCGGATGCATATTTTAATAGTGGCAAGCTTCGAGATTCTATAGATGTTTATTCAAATGCCATTAAAGTGACACCCGCAGGCTCAGAAGATTGTCTGGACATACTTGCACGTCGCGCATTTTTATATGATTCGGTTGGCGACCCACATTCAGCTATGCATGATTATCGGGTAGTTATCAATTCATATATAAAGAAATATCAATCTGAAAATACCGCAGAAATGAAAGCTGGCTACGCTATAAAAATAGCACATTTTTATGCTTGTAGGGCGAATATATATTTGCATATGGAAAGTTATCTATTAGCTGCGGAATGTTATAATTCAGCTAAACAATGGGATAAATGGACTATCTTTAATCCTAATTGTTCAAAAATATCAGAAGCTGAAATGCAGAAAATTTCCGCAAAGCATCCTGATCTTTTTAGTATGATAAAAGATGCTTTTCTGAAACAAAGACTGACGATTTGTTCCCAAGGTGGTGAAGAATCTAAGGCGATCGAAAGCTCAATAAATACTTTAAATTCGATGAGTATAGACGATGAAAATTATGTGCCATTAAGAGAGGAATGTATAAAACTTATTGAAGGATTAGAGAAAGCTGCAGCAGTTATTAAATCACCGGAAGAGATGAAGTCAATTCCAAAAGCACCATCAGTTATACCATTTTCAACATTTTCTGCTACTCCAAAAACGCAACCATCGTTAACGGCCTTGCCTATAGAGAATTCCTCAAGTGAATTATTCACGCATAAGAAATGAGTAGCGCGTTCCGTACAAATTTAAAGAATATATTTTTTCCCTTGTTGTGGAACGACAAATACAACACCCAAATCATTTCCTTGCTGCAATTCAGCTAAGATAAGATCCGCAGTTTGATGAGAAGGTAACGATTCTGCTGTTGGTTTAATATGGGTAACAAACACAATTAAGCCTTTTAAGGCGGTTTTTGGGTGTTTAGGATCAACACGTGTTGCTAATTGTCTAAGTTCGTTTAAATAAAGCGAAGGTTTTAAATGGCCAAATAATTGTGTGTCGGGTTGTGAATTAGCAAAAGAACATTCCAGTAATATTGCTCGTAATTTCTGTTCTTGAATCAAAGGTGTGATAGTGCGCCAGATGTGTTCTATCTTATCGTCTTTCTCTATCTGATCTGCACCTGTATCGCCAAAATATAAGACGTAGTTATTGTGAGATTCGATTAAAAAAGCCGTTGAAGGATAGCCTTTTCCGTGATTAAGCGGAAAAGCTTCGAGTCTCATATTTGTTTTCGGTACAGGTTGCCAGTGCGATAGCGGTAAGGATTGATAATGTTGCCATTTCAAAGTAGGTTTTTCACCAGCATCACCGAAGTTCACCCAAACTGACCAATTAAATAAATGTGTTTGCAATGCGTGTAGTGTTTCTTCACGAGCCATTAAAATTTGCTGGTTGTGTAAAATGGGTTGTGCAATTGCAAATCCAATAACGTGATCCAAATGCGCATGAGAAATTAAATACACAGGAATGTGGTTTGCCAACATCGTGTCGATAGAATATTTAAATGCATGTGCTGCGTGTGCTCGTTCTAAGCCTTGCGTCAACGTTCCTGCATCGAGCGAAATATAATGTGGGTCATCTAATGGTGCAATCAAATAAGCCGATAAATTACCGTCAGTAATACCACCATTGACTCCCAAAGCAATTAGCTGAAAATTTTTAGCGTATCCTACGGTAAACCATAAACTAAGAAATAATATTAAAATTTTACGCATTGCTATCACCTAGTAATTTTATTATGAAGGTAATACATTTGCTTTGAAATAATTTCTATTAGTAATATTTCCTGCTGGACTGTATTCGCATACTAAATATTTTCCAGGCGTGCCATTATTACCGTTACAGGTTGCATAACCACAACCTAATTTTTTACTAGATTTCCAGACGAGTTGTGTGAAATGTCCGGTGTGATAAGAAAATCCAGGCAAGTGATATGAATAATTCGCACCTTCAACATACCATGCACGGATTGCAGTAGAGATTGAAGGATAGCCTGCTGCAATATTTTCTCCATAACCAGAATGAGAATGTTGGAATTTACATTTACTAGCATATCTTTCTGCGTAGTCTGCAAGTTTTGTATCCCAAACCAAATTAGGCGCGCTGTGTTGTGCGCGAAATTTGTTATGTGCATTCAATACTTCATGCGCATCTTGCGATGTCATGGCTTGACTTGTTGCGCTAATTAGAACTGAGAGTAAAACTAAAACTATATTTTTCATTAAATTTACCTATTTATATTTGCTTACATTATTTTCTATGGTTTTTAAAGTACGAGAAAGAGTAGCACCAATTTCATTGTCTACCAAGACTTGAAATTGACAATAACCATAAGTAGCCTGATAATGAACTTTACTGAATATATAGGCTTACACATGGCTAGCATTTATGATCTTAAACCCGCGTTTCAAAATTTATTAAGACCGTTTTCAAACTGGTTAGCTAATAGAGGTGTTACACCTAACCAAGTAACGATCGCAGCACTTTTAATCTCATTATTGACAGGCTTAATGGTGTATCTCTATCCTACCGGCCGATGGTCATTATTATTTGTTCCGATTGTCCTACTCTTGCGTATGATGTTAAATGCAATCGACGGTATGTTGGCACGAGAACATCAGATGCAAACTGCTTTAGGGACATTTTTAAATGAAATAGGTGATGTGCTGTCCGACACTTTTCTTTATTTGCCTTTCAGTCTTGTGCCGGGTATTTCTCCTTTTTTAGTTATAAATATTGTGGTGCTCTCAATTATTTCTGAAATGACAGGAGTCGTCGCAATTCAAATTGGTGCTAAGCGTCGCTATGACGGACCGATGGGAAAAAGTGATCGTGCTTTTGTTTTTGGAGTACTTGGATTATTACTTGGGTTCGGTATTAAAGCACATACTTGGCTTAATATTATTTTAGGTATTACCCTAATTTTACTTATTATCACCATAATGAATCGTACAATTCATGCATTGAAGGATCAATCACAATGAGTGGTAACATTACTACAACTCTTTATGGTATCTGGGCATTATTAATAATAGCTTCTTTGCTGGTGTGGATAGTTACAAAAGTTAAACCATTAAAAAATCACTATTAATTAGTACAGCGAACAAAAAGCTGGTGGATCATGTTGGGTATTTTTACCGTTGCTTTTGTAACTAATCGAATGACTTCTTTTATATTTCTTGGCTTTGTAAGCTTCCTTGCGCTCAAAGAATTTTTTTCGATTATTCCAACACGCCGAGTTGATAGAAGAGTACTGTTTTGGGCGTATCTATCTATTCCGATTCAATATTATTGGGCGGGAATTGGTTGGTTTGGTATGTTCATTATTTTTATTCCTGTTTATATGTTTTTATTTATTCCTTTTAGATTGTTACTCACTCAAGAAACAGAAGGCTTTCTTAAATCTGTTGGGACAATCCAGTGGGGATTAATGATTACTGTCTTTGCCTTAAGCCATATGGCTTACTTGCTTGCACTGCCGAATAAAGCACAAATCCCGATGACGGGTGCAGGCTTATTATTGTATCTCGTATTTCTCACACAGTTTAACGATGTAGCACAATACAGTTGCGGAAAATTATTCGGTAAACATAAAATTATACCTGTTATTAGCCCTAAAAAAACCTGGGAAGGTTTTCTTGGCGGCGTAATTGTCACAACAGTTTTTGCTTCATTAATCTATCCACTCTTAACTCCATTTTCTCTTTTTACAGCGATAGGCTCAGGACTCATCATCAGTATTGCTGGTTTTATTGGTGATGTGACGATTTCTGCTATTAAACGTGATTTATCGATTAAAGATACGGGTAGCTTGATTCCCGGTCATGGCGGTATTCTGGATAGGGTAGATAGCTTGACGTATGCAGCGCCGTTGTTTTTTCACTTTGTATATTATTCTTATTATTAAGGTGTAGAACAAATGCTAAATCCTGTTAATAAATTTTTACGATTTATATTTTTTTCTACTGTCGTAAGATTTGTTGTTCTGATTGTAATGGGAATTAATATCAGACACCGAGAAAAGTTGCCCCTCAAAGGTCCTGCGATTATTGTTGCAAATCACAATAGTCATTTAGATACTTTAGTTTTAATCAGTTTGCTGCCTTTGAAATTACTTCCAAAAGTTCATCCTGTTGCTGCAGCGGATTACTTTTTAACAAATAAATTTTTTGCCTGGTTTTCTAAAGAGATCATTGGAATTATACCCATTGTCAGACAAGGGATCAAAAAAAGCATAGACCCACTTATTCCCTGTTACAAAGCACTCGATGAAAATCAAATATTAATTTTATTTCCTGAAGGAACACGTGGTGAACCCGAACAATTATCTGCGTTTAAAAAAGGGATATCATATCTTGCTGAACGATATCCAACTGTGCCCATTATTCCTATTTTTATGCATGGGCTTGGAAAAGCACTTCCAAAGGGTGAATATTTATTAGTGCCATTTTTTTGCGATATTTATGTCGGAGATCCTTTATTTTGGGTAGATGACAGAACTACTTTTATGAAATTATTGAATGAACGATTTGAGCAATTAACATCTGAATAAAAATTAATAATAAGAGTAAACTTCGCCACAGAAATATATAACATAGACTAGACACCAAACAGTTGCATGAAGGTAAATTATCGATTGCACTTTCAAATATCTCTTAAGTATAGATGCAATGATTGCTGCCATGCTAGTAATCACCAAAAATCTGCATAAATTGCAAGTCGAGTTAAGTAAATATCAGGAATAAAAAAGAAGAAGGTTGCTTCTGCAAAACCCCATAAAAAAGCGATGGCGTATTCTTTCATTGATTATCCTGATTGGACTATGAGGTGAGTACTAGTTAAGTAATCAAGCGTTGACGTAACTCATCCATTTTTTGAGCCGTTTCGATGCCATAAACGGGCAATCCTGTTGGATCTAACAATCCTAATTGTACAAGGACACTCGCTTGATCCCAATAGATGTGTTCGTGCGTCACTTTGTTATGAGAAAATCCAACAATGACAACTAATGGAATTTCAATTCGTTTTCCAGTAGGCGCTATATTGGGCAGCATCCAACCTATTTCAGTTGTGTGCGTAAATTTAAAAATAATTTCATCCACTAATTGATGCTCATCAATGGTTCGAGAAACAGGGGTCATCTCAGTATCAGGCGGAAAAAATTTACCCGTCAAAATCAAAGAACTATAGAATTGCTTAACTCCCTCTAAACCAGCGCCGCCTATGACTGTTGGAATATTATTAATATGAGGGTTGGGTGTCATTGTTGCGAGCGTTGTCGCTAAATCTCTTTTAAGCTCGGCATCAATGTGCTTTTGAAAAGCATCGAGTAGAGTTTGTTTTTTGGCTGATAGGGTTGTCATGTGTCATCCGTGAGCTATAAATATTACTCATATACATATAATAGCAGGGCTATCTTCTCCATTAAAGCGCTTGATTAATCCTGTGGTGAAACGGCTAATGATGGTTACAGTATAATTTCCTGTTTATTTAATGACTTATAACTTAATTCTTGCAAATACCATCAATTCATCGAATGAGTTATAATAGCTAATAAATATCAGAAATATAAATGAGGAAATAAATTATGAGAACGGGTAGAGAAAACAGTGTCGAAGATGTGTCATACATGCATTATAATAGTGTGCTTACCTTTATCAATAATGAGTATGTGAAAACAGAACATGCCATTGAAAATATTAATCTTAAAAAACGTCATCCAAAAGCTGATAAAGACTTGCATAAAGAGACTGAAATATCCTTCAATAATTATTTAGTACTCCTCAAAAAAGCCTATAATGACATTGCAACTGAATATTTCAACAATCAATTAACATATAAAGTATTATTTAATAAATTGGACAACATACTAAAAGCGGTCAATCCAGATCGAGGGCTTTTTTCAAATCCCTGGCGCAAACGAGTTGGCAATAAGATGCATTTTTCAGATATAAATAATTTCATTACTACTATATTAAAAGATCGTATCGAAGAGTTTGTCGAAAGCGAAAATGAAAGTAAATTTGAAAGCAAGCAACCTTTATTGTCGCGTACAAAGAATAAAGGAAAATAGGGCGCTTACAACGGTATTCAATAAAAATCAAATAACGTTTTTCATTATTTAAATGAAAACTTAAAGTCTAAGTCATTCAACTGGATTTGTGGCAAAAGCCATTTCAATCACATCATTTGGTTTAAACATCGCTTTAAAATGCTTAAACATTTCGAGTCTGGACTGATCGTTTTGATCATGGGCAAGTAAATCTTGTCCATATAGCGCCATGTCTTCAGCAATTCGTTCATGCCTATAATAAGACAAAAGCCTTTCGTCGATGCATGTTTTGCCATAACCTTCGTAAAAAAAACTAATTTCTTGAGGCTTATTCCATACATTACCAACACCACCACCAATGAACATTAAATCACGTTCTTTTGATGCAAGCATTGGCTCATCCCAGTCAATAATGTAAATAAATTCATTATCAGTAACTAATATATTACCCGCATGTATATCTGAATGACATAAAACATATTTATCTAAATCAGGACGAATTTTTATAGACAGCTCATCGACTGAATCAACTAATCGACGAATAATGTTAATATTTTTTTTAAAAAAAGTTTTGAAGTTTTTTGTGATCTGATCATCTGATCCAGCCGGTTCAATTTTGGTATAAAAAGACTTAACAATTTCACGCCATTTAGGTGAGTAAGTTTCTCTTCTTAATTTTTCCTGAATCCATGTTGGAACAGAGGTATCATGAATTATTCTTAACGATTTTCCGAGCTGCGCCCATTGATTTTGAGTTAAATTCCGAATGAAACCGTTTGGCGCATCAATAAATGGATATACAATCACACTAAAGCTATCTAGCTGCTGGAATAATTTT
Source organism: Gammaproteobacteria bacterium (assembly GCA_039936115.1). Lineage (GTDB taxonomy): Bacteria > Pseudomonadota > Gammaproteobacteria > DSM-16500 > DSM-16500 > DATIJJ01. The sequence continues at coordinate 9,690 of JBDTIZ010000130.1, read as the reverse complement.
CCTTCAAGTGTGTTGATAGGGTAAATAATATCCTTTATTCCAGAATCATGGAGAAGTTGAATAATCGATAGATTGATTTCATCATGATAGCAATATTTTAATTTTACGAAATAAGAGTTGGATTTTGAATCAGCTTTATATACGAATGCATTGATATCGGCACCACCAGAGATGAATTGCGTTACTTGGATATCAAGTCCATAATAAATCTTCAAAAGCTCGATGATTTGTTCTTGGGAGGGCTTATTTAACATAGTAGTCTGCTTGTTTAAAAATAGTTTTAATAGCACCGATTCTGCATATGGGAGTAATTAATTACAGCAATCCATTACAATATACAGGTTCGCTATATTAGAACAGTATGGACGGATTTGTCGCTAAAATTATTTTTTATGATGTTTTATTTCGGACGATAGTTTTTGCGAGTCTTCGATTTGTTTTTTTCCTTTCGCGACATCTTGACTAAAAAATTGTGAATAAGCTACATCTTCGCTTTTCCCACCACTGAAGCGATAAGTCAATTCACTTTGAATCTGTGCGCGGGTAAGTGGTTGACTAGATTTAATTTGAACCATTACAGAAAAATCAAACGATTTAAATTTGGCGAGTGTTGACTCACTATATAGATGTTTAAACAGTGGTAAGATATGATCAGGCAGCAATTGATTTTCCTTCCCAAAAAATAAAACTTGGTATCCTCCGCGGGCACCTGCACTTTGAAGTGTGGAACCATTAAGATCATATGTTATATCTCTGTGACCAGGCGTTAAGGTGGAATTTTCGGATGAGGCTAAGCCTGGTATATAGCTAAACACTCGCAAAAACCCATCTTGGGTAAAGGGATCGCTATCTCCGTAGTCAATTGTTGTTACCTCGCCTCCTTCGCGCATTAGTGTATTGAGGCCTGCTAAATAATCTTTAATGCCGGTGTTAGCATAACGAACGTTTCCAGGCTGCATTCTTTTTAAAAATTCAGGATTGTCTTGAACAAATTGTTTTACCTTAGGGACAGATTTTTGTGAGACATATATTTTTCTAAATGAAAATACTTCTGGTACATTATCAGGAGTAAATTTAGGTTTGGCGTATATCTCATGTAGTTTTAGAAAATCTATTTTTGATAAGAGAATTTCATCATCAGGTATTTTTTGTTCGGGCATATACTTTTTTACAATGGCTTTGTGTTTATCAGAGCGCTTTATTAATTTATCAATGGTTTTTGTATCTTGCCCAAAGAAACTGGCGAGATCTTTTTTAGTCACAGAGGGTACAACAATCCCCACTTGGACATCTCTTTGACTATCTAATCGGAGTTCATGCGGGGGGAACATATCAAGTAATTCATTGGAAAAAGCAACAGATACTTTTTGTTTAAATTCAGGTTCCAAAGCAGATAGCTTCATTGCATCTCCTGCATGGATTTCAACTTTGTCACTAAAATATTGAGTTTTATAGCGTTGTCGTTTTCTTAATGCGGGTGATATTTCAACAATATGGTAGCGAATATTTTTATCAAGCTGTGGCCATCCTGACAATGGTTCAGGATGCAAGGCTGCCATTCTTTTAATGGTATCTAATATATTATAGGCTAATGTACCATTACCTGCGCCACATTCAAGAACATGGAAAGTGTCGGCTTTTTCAGATTCAGATTTTTTTTGCCAATTTGCATATAATTGAAATGCAAGAGCAACTGCAAAAATAGGATAGGCTGCATTTGTAGTAAAATCAATTGAGAAATCAACTTTTCCAGTTGTATAATAACCTGTTTCACCAAAACACATTTCTCGCACAAACTCTTGTGTAGTTAAAAAAGTATCTACACTATATCGATCAAATCTTTCTGCCACATCACTTTCATCAACCATAGGCGCAGGGTCAGTCACAGCAGTATCTGCAGACTGTTTGTGCGCGGTTACCGTTTTTGTAGGAGGATAATCGCCCGCATATTTTGCATTTTTTCTACGATTAGTATTAGGGACGAAAAGATTATATCGATACGCTGCGGATGCGAGTGCAATTTGAGATGCGTTCTGTTCCGGAAATTTTAAGCGCTGTTCTTTTTTCTGTATCTCTAAGGCGGCTTGTAGATTATAAGAAGCAATTTCTACTAGCTGCTCGTCAGTTTGAACTAAAGCGCGTATTTTTTCATGCTGTATTAATGCTAGAGAGAAATCCGGATAATCACGACAGTATTCGACTAGTTTCGTAAAATCTCGGCATAAAGTGACGATATTATTAGCGCATCTATCTTCCCCGTCACTTTGTACGTAAAAGAATTCTGGATGGTCGTCCATATGTTCTATGACTCGCTCATCTCTAAGTTGTGTTAAACTAAAAAAATTCGGATGAATAGCTAACAGTTTTTTTAATTTTTCTTCAGAGTCGATAATACCCATTAATTTCGATCTGGAGAGTAGGTAATAAATATTTTTAAGATTGTCTGCTTTTGCTATTTTAATTATGTCATCAAATGTAACCGCACCCTGCAAGTGACATTTCACAAAATTATTAGCCATCTCAAACGCTAGGTAAAGTGGGAGCATCTGAGGACGATAATCAAAAACCCCAATATACTCAATGATTACTTGCCTATAATTTTTTTTCTTTAATGCATCGTTTGCTCTGAGGATGTGTCGCAAAAGTGGATAGAGCGTTTCATCAGGAATTAGTTTTACATTTGTATCGCGTATGCTTCTTAATAATTGATCTAATTTATTTTCTGTATCGACTAGACGGCAAAGGTTAGTATGTAAGGCTTCTTTTAGTTCCATTGGACTGAGTGTTAATAAAAAATCAAATTCAACAGTAGATTTCTCCTGAATGTAACAATCAGCCAAACCTAACATCATGGATCGTAGATGTTTAGCGAATAAAGGTTTTTTCATTATTGCCCTGTATGTAAAGGCGGCAGTGTCGTAATCTCCCGTGCTAACCGAATATTCTATTTGGGACATATAATCTTCATAGCTTTTATGACCGCTAGCAGCCATAGAACCTCCTCAGGTTCATTTGTTATATATATACTATAATTATAGACCCTATTTGCTATAAGATATTTTGATTAACCATGATATTGCAGCATATTGATTTATAAGTAGAAATAGCTTTTGAGCCAAATGTTTCTCTTCACTACGGGTGTAAATGCGCCTGCTGTAATTAAATAACCTTTGTTAACATCATTCAAACTAACAAAGTATAAACAATAAATTATGATAAAATCCTTAAAATATAACTATTTGCACAAAGCTAATAAAAAGCTAATCTAATAAAGAGACTATAATTATAGAGAATGCGTAAATTCGGAGGAATATTTAATGAGCGACAGTCAAAGAAAAATTAGATCTCTGATCAAGCCAAAAGGAAAAATTAAAAATGCAATCACTCCTGCTCAAGCGCTCTCATCTGCGACAAGAGATCCTTTCACTATTTCAAAAGAGGATTTTGAAGTTTTTGAAAATGCTACTGACACTTATCTTGTGATGGGAGAAAAAGTTTCTACAGTCAGATATAAACATCGTGATAAATTTTTAAAAGAACATCCGCTGGTTGCAAAATTACTTGAAAGAGAAGGAGTGAATCCTCTTCTTAGGGAGGGAGCAGAAATAGACCGAAAAGGAGAGCATTATTTCACTTATGAAATTCTTGCTTTACTGATACATTTGAGAATTATCGAAGCTCAAAACACCCATAAACCCACTTATGTTTTTGTCCATGATAATGATGAAAGAAGAAAACAAGATTTTATCAGATCAATAAACTTGAAAGATGGCGATGATGTATTGCTTGTTTCTGTTACAAAGATACATGCAACATTTGAATATATCTATCAAGATAAAGATATCACTAAAAGCATCTACGTGGATTCAGAGCCTGGTTTTATTAGTGATTCACGTGAAATACTAGAATCAGTTTTTGAAAAAACTAAAACATACAAAGTTGACGTACGTTTACAAAAAGATTATTTTAGCTGCGCTACTTTTGTAGCGAAACTTTCGAAACATTGCGTAAAACATCGTAAAGAAATATTTGATTCTTTAGATAAGACAGCACATTCAGGCCAGAATGAAACAAAATCAGACAATTCTCACAGGAAATTAGACTTAAAAGATTTACCGGCCGTTTGGCGTAAAATGAGTCAAACAACGATTTATGATGCAGAAGAAAAAGAACAAGAGATATCACAGCAGATTGTTAGCGTAAAATCTAAAAAGAATTTAAATCAGTATTTACGAGAAAACGAACTACTAAGAAAAGACAAAAAAATTAATATTGCAGCGGCTATAAAAAAATATAAATATTTAGATGTCCTAGAGCGATGGCTAGAAAAACAATTAAATGCAGAAGAACAGAGTGAATTATCAGCCATTGGCTATGTTCCATTGCCTGCTAAATTAGATAAGATTATCCATAACCTTGGCCGAGTACCAAAACAAAAACGACAAAACTCATTAGAACAATATAAATCACAAGCTGAAAAACTTTACAAATTATTCGATAGTCATGATAGTTTGAGACCAAATGGTCCGATAGAATTGGGCGAATTTAACTATTTAAATACATTTATGGGAAACATTCGAAATTACAGAGATTTATACAATGATCTTAGTCCCGAGAAATTTAAATTCTTTTTATTTCTATTAATTGCAAGACATGCAGAAGACAAACATAATTATCTCGACTTTGCTCAAATGACTGCGGATAAATTTTTCAGATTGTTCGAAAGTTACGATGAAGCCATTCAGTATCTTAATAATAATGCTGATTTTAGTGCAAAACAACCCATCCATGATGCGTGTCTCTTTGAGCTGCCTAAGCCCAAGCCGAGTTGGGTTGCGCTGGAAGAATCAGATGACGCTAGGTGGAACACAACCGAATGGCGCAAACTGGTAAATGCTCACGGCGAAAAAGTTGTCTCCTATTTAGCATTAGCCCCCAAAATTGAAGCTGAGATGAAAAAAGAAAATCTTGCCTTCGCTGATTTATCACCAGAAAAAATTAAACAATTAAGAAACCAATGTGCTTATAAGAATAGCAGCGCTAATCCAGACATGGCTGATATGTGTCTAAAACATAACGTGCAAGAACACGTATTTGACCTATGCTTAGACGTGATGCGTGTTAAACTTAAAGCTTTCGATATTCTACCCGATATTACAATTAGGGGAGAAGATTTAAAGAACCCACATAAGCGCTTGAAATTTAAAAAATTAGACCCAAAAGATTGGCGAGGTCTACGATTAGGTGATTACACAGGTTGTTGCCAAAGCGCAGGTAATCAATACGGCCATAGTTGTGCTATTCATGGTATGACTTCCCCTTATAGTAGTTTTTATGTCGTAGTGAATGACAAGGATCAAATTGTTGCTCAATCCTGGACATGGATGGGAAAAGATGGAACAGTGGTATTTGATTCAATTGAGTCAAAAGGAAAAAATCACGATTCTGCTGTAATTGATTTCTTCTTAGAAGCAGCGGATAAATTAATAGCTGAAGGTGCAAGAGCGGTTTATCTCGGATCAGGTGGTAATACGCCAGTAAGATTAAATAAAGCATTGCAGAGAGTTAAGCCTGTTAAAATGATTTCTAAGAATGCTTACACCGATGCTTCGGAGCAATTATGCCTGAAAAGTAAGGATCCAGAAAATTTTCAAACACTGCTAAGAAGTAGCATCGGAAGATTTTCACCCTCTGAAGTAAAGATTGATGAGGCACAAAAATCTTTTTCAATATTGACTAGTTTGCCTGCTGATGACATATATCAAATAAGCCTTATTTTGTTTCGATCTGGATTTCATCTTTTTGAAGAACTTTCAAAATTATACGAAATTACAATGATCAATCAGCTGATTGAAAAAATGAACTCACAGCAAGTTGTTAACCTACTTGAGTTAATGGATCCAATTACTCAAACGCCTTTTTTGCATCGACTAACAAAGACTGAGTTAAGTCAAGTCAGAGCTGTTGTGCTGAGTAAAATCGAAAACATACCTATGATTCCTTCTGTTTTTAAAGAAGCAGTAGATGCTGAAAATAATAATTTTTTACATGTAATCGCTCAGAGTGACAAAGTTAAATTTTTAAAACTATGTCCATCTCAAGCGACGATAAGTGAAAGCAAACCAACTACTACTGTCGCAATATCAGGACAAAGTATTACGAATGATGCATTATTAGAATTACTAAAAGAGGAGAACACTGACGGCATGAATCCTCTTATGGTAGCAGCAAAGCATCGAGCAACAAATTTCATTACACAGTTGCTTGAAAGAGTTAAAGATGAGGATTTACTGTTTGAATTGGTAACTCATGAAACCAAAAATGGAAATAGTTTTTTAACCTATTTGGCAGAAAATAAGTTATATGATGTTTTATTTCAGGTTATTGACAGGGTACAAACTGCGGCCTTGTCATCTAAGGAGAAAATGCGTTCGAGCTATGCGCTTAGTCTCATCTTTAGTAAAACATCTAAAATATTAATCGATACTAATGACATATCTAATGTAATTAAATTGGTAAAATCTAACAAAATAGATGTTGATGCGTTTTATAAAGATGTACTGAAACAAGCAGTTCAAGCTGATAATGTAGAAATATTCAGAGCGGTATATGCTTCTGATCCAACATTAGATCATTTGTCTGTGGAGCTATTTGGAATTGCAATACAAAATAAATGTGTAGACATACTCAATGAGTTTTTTAGTATTGGACAAAGACACCCGTACCTGTTTTCTGTCTGGTTAGACATCGAACGTTATAGTAGCCCATTATTAAACGCTGACCAGGAGAGTATATTGATGTTTGCAAAGGCACTGGATAAGCATCCAGAATTGCAACTGTCATTGTTCGGATATCCTAGTTCGTCTTATAATAATGGATTATTTTTCTATTGCATTACTAATAACTTCGATCAAGTTATAAGTTATCTCTGCGAAAAAAATAAAGGCAATAAGGAAAATCTCACAAAGTTGTTTAGAATTGACGAACCAAAAGCGCATATTTTTGTCGATCTTTTTCAAGCTAATGCTCGTAAAGAGAATGATCCTGAATTAACTAATAAAACTTCTGCTATTTTAGAATCATATTGCGATCATGGTATGATGCGAGATTTATTTATGCGAACATCGAACTCGCAGAGTTTAATGATAGTTGTAATGTCAGAATATATTACTTCTAAAGCTTTAGTAATGCGTATGCTCGATTATGCTAAACACATAATAAGTGAGTCGAAGGAATCGCGCGATCCACTGTTATCATTTTCTACAACTGACCGCTATGCATCAATTCCTCTAACATGCGCATTTCATAACAAAAATCCAGAAATATTTAATTTAGTTGCCGATTTTTATGCCGCTAATTTTAACAAGCAAGAAATGTTGTCTTTACTACTAGAATTGGGTACTCCTGAGCGTCCAGATTCTGTGTTAGAGATTGCATCTAGAGCCGGCATCTGCTACGTGAAAAGAGTTTTGGAATTATGTGACTACAACGTAAAATTTTCTCATATTCTGTCTGCTTGCAAAGAATCAGCGTGTTTCGATACACCAGAAGTTCTCGAGTATTTTCTTACACAAAGAATATCAGGTGTAGACTATCCACCGGACTGGCAAAAAACTCTGTGCACAGAAGCCTGGAATAATGCTGGGAAATATGTTTCTGATGGAAGTATCGATAAAACTGTTATCGAAGTTGTCTTGCAAACAGGTAAGAATTTCTATACAGCAGATGAATTAAGACAATTGGTTCTTTCACATAATGCAGAGGGCTTTACTTGTCTGCAGTCGCAAATACAACACGCACTTTTTAGTTCAAATCCGTCAAAAACAAATCATATGACAATATTTTTAAGTGGGATGTCCAGAGTATGTGGTGATGATAAAACATTGCTATACGATTTGATGAAAGAACCTAATAATGGCGGGAAGACACCATTAGATATGCTAGATATGCTGCGCAATTCAAAAAAATATTCCATGATAATGACTTTTCTTTTTTATTGTCCTCCTGATAAACGGCAAGAACTAATTGCTACTACTACAAATAGAGGCGATAGAGGAGAAGAGGTAGCGCTAGTCCTGAGCTTGCTGGAGCGAGTTAAGAAAATGGAATATTTGCTTTTACTAAAACATCAGTTAGCTAGAGAAGTCGGTGAATCAAAATTACTAGCAGGTGATTCAACATTATTTCCAACTCAAAATGTTTTAAAGCTAAAAACAGATCTTGATAAATTATTAGATCCTATATTAGATAAATCAAAAAACGTGTGCTATGAAAAGTTTGATCACAACTTTACCTTGTGTTTTGAGATTGATCGTCATTACAACGATATGAAACACATTCCTATAGTTTCTAAAAATGAAAATACTGAGGTTTTAACACGTTCTCGCGTGAATGAGGCGAAACGCTGAAAAAATTATTAGAGTATAAATTTCTAATAGATATTATTTCATAGAATTTCGAATCATTTAATTTATTTGATTACAAATGACTCTTTATGAATACTATCATTAAAAATATTTATAAATTGATCTAATATATTAGGACTATGTGCCGTAAGAGGAAGCGTGCCACGTCCTAATGAAGAATAAATATTTTTTGATACAGTATCATCCTCAAAAGATTCGATATGTCCTTTAATGGTTTTTATATCACCGCGTTGAATTGGACCAGTCAGAGTTTTGCTGTGTGGTAACGTTTTTAAATTATTAAACGCATCACTCATTAAAGTGGAAACAAGATTATTTGCAGCAGGTTCCTCTATCCCCGACTGAATGAAGTTTTGTACTGCATGATAATGGAGAGTAACGAGATAGTTATTAGCTATGACCGTTGCTGCATGATATCTTTTTTTGTTTTCTTTATGAATAACTAACATGATGCCACCAATAGCTTCAAACAATCGTGCCATAATAAGTTTTGTTTCTTCATCACCTTCTAATGAACAGAAAGTACCTTGGAAGGTATTAACAATTTCTTTTGGGTTAGCAAAACTTCTAATAGGGTGGACGCTTGCAATTGAGCATTTGGCTGTTTTAGCTGCCAGTAAGATATCGGAAGACAATGCACCACTGCAATGTACAACAATTGAGGATGGTTTTAACAAATTTAAGCTGACTAGTTGTTGGCATATCTCTTCTATACGGTCATCACTTGTCGTTATAAATGTTACATCCACTGTTGGCAGTTCACTTAGCGTTTTAACTGCTGTGCCGTGCCCAATAAATGCTACTGCGTCTAAACTGCTTTCCAGCGTAGAATTAATTACGCCTTTGATCTCTGCAATATGATTAATATGAAATAATTTTGCTATTGTTCTACCTAATCGACCACAACCTATAAAATTTACCGTTAACATGATTTCTCCGATACATTGGGGAATTTTAGAATATAACACTACTTAACAATTTGTTAGCCCTGAGTCTGATAGGCGTTGTTGCAGATTTTTGCTTTCGTAGGGGCGAACCTGTGTGTTCGCCTAGCGGCCTAAATATGCAACATTATTTCTTCAATAGAAAGGGCGAACACACAGGTTCGCCCCTACAAAAGCAAAAAAGTCTGCAACAATATAATGACCCCCGCAATTTAGACCACACAAGCTGAAAAATTTAGGCCATAATAGCCCTCCCGTGGAGGATAAAATGGCTCGACACAGAAAGTGGTTACCCTCACTTAAATTTGAAATTGCATTAT
>JBDTIZ010000129.1:0-4965 GCA_039936115.1 Gammaproteobacteria bacterium | reverse complement strand
CCAGTCAACTTGGCGTCTGTTTTGATTTGTAAAAAAAGAACATATCTCGACCTTAGCCCTATCGAGAGGGGCAAACACACAGGTTTGCCCCTACAAAAGTCCCAACTCCATTCACGATTACAATTATAGGCTGACATCCCCTAAGCGAATGCGGTAAATTTGCAATGATTCAATTAAGGTACCTTTATGCTAGAAAAATTATTTAAACTAGAACAGAACAAAACAACCCCCCGCACAGAAATCATCGCGGGAATTTCTACCTTTTTAGCCATGTCTTATATTATTTTTGTGAATCCATCTATTCTCGCCCAAACTGGCATGGATCATGGCGCAGTGTTTGTCGCAACCTGTTTGGCCGCGGCATTTGGTTCCGCGTTGATGGGGTTGCTGGCTAATTATCCCATTGCATTAGCGCCCGGCATGGGTTTAAACGCTTATTTCACCTATAGCGTGGTATTAGGCTTCGGTAACAGTTGGCAGGTCGCATTAGGTGCGGTATTTATTTCAGGCATTCTTTTTTTATTCTTAAGTATTTTACCCCTGCGCGAATATATTATTAATAGCATTCCCAAGTCTTTGAAAGTCGCTATCGTCGCTGGAATCGGTTTGTTTCTCGCCATAATTGGTTTTAAAAGCGCAGGTCTTATCACCGGCAGTTCGGCTACCCTCGTAACGTTAGGTAATTTACATAAAGCAAGCACCTTGCTTGCGATACTTGGATTTTTTCTCATTGTAGGTCTGGATGCGTTAGGCGTGATGGGCTCAGTGATTATCAGTATTTTAACAGTCACTCTACTTAGTATTTTCTTAGGTCTTAACCAGTTTAACGGCATCTTTTCACTACCGCCCAGCCTCATGCCAACATTGCTTCAGATGGATATCAAAGGTGCGTTCAGTTTAGGATTAGTGACTATCGTTTTTGCATTTTTGTTTGTCGATTTGTTTGATAATACGGGCACCTTAATCGGCATAGCTTACCGCGCCGGATTTATGGATAAGCGCGGTAAATTACCACGAATTAATCGCGTATTGATTGCCGATAGCACAGCAGCTATTGTCGGCGCGATGTTAGGGACATCGACAACCACAAGTTATGTTGAAAGTTCAGTGGGTGTCAAAGAAGGTGGCCGCACAGGATTAATGGCTGTGGTTGTATCAGTGCTTTTTTTGCTAGCACTTTTTCTTGCGCCTTTAGCGAGTTCTATTCCAACCTATGCAACAGCACCCGCGCTTATCTATGTAGCATGTATGATGGCTCGTGCGTTTACAGAAGTTGATTGGGATGATTTGACAGAATACGCGCCGGCATTAATCACCGCTATCACCATGCCGTTGACTTATTCAATCGCGGAAGGGATTTCATTTGGTTTTATTTCTTATACAGCGATCAAACTAATTAGCGGCCGTTTTCGTGATTTGAATGGTGCAATTGTGATTTTGTCTCTTGCGTTTGTTGCGAAATATATATTTATTACCCATTGAAGCCTGTCATCCTCGTGAAGGAGACACCGTCATTGCTTCGCTCGCGCTCGCAATGGCGGTGTCTCCTTCAACAGCCCCTAGATTAAATCAATCAACTTTCCTGTCGTATGCCGTAAGCGTTGACTCAATAAGTGCACTACTTTAAGGGTAATTTGCAAAGCTAACGAAGACGCCTCATCACACAATTTTTTAAAAGCTTCTTGATCCATGATTAACAGAGTCGAGGTTTTTTTTGCCACAATACTCGCAGAACAAGTGCCGTGATCAAAAAATGCGATTTCACCGAATGCTTTTCCAGCGCCTAAGGTTTGTAAAATTTTTTTCTGACCGGACCCGCTTTCTTTGAGAATGTCCACAGCGCCGTCGCATAGTAAACAGAAAAGCTCGCTCGGGTCGCCCTCTCTTAAAATGTATGTGTTAACAGGTGCAGAATAGGCTTTAAAGTAATATGCCAGTTGATCTATCTGACGAGGATTCAAATCTTCCACCCAGTTAGACGTTTCTAACAGGGTTATTCTTTCTCTAAGTGATATCTCCAATAAAGCTAATGTCTCCATGACATGTCCCTATCCTGTTGTAACTATAACGTCAAACTAAAATCCAAAAACTGCGTATTCTGAATATATCCTTCAGAGTGATAAAGTTTCTGCGCAATGTCATTGTTTCTTTCAGTGGATAGTACCAATTCAATCGCGTGATTAGCCAGGGCAAATTGTTTTGCTGTGCGTAATAATTGGCGCGCTATATTTTTTTTTCGATAATCGGGCGCGATATATAAATCATTTAGAATAAAAATTCGTTGCATGTTAATAGAAGAAAAACTCGGATACAGTTGAGTGAAGCCAATCCCGACGGAATCTTTTAACGCGAGAAAAATCGTTGAGTCTTGCTTGGTAAGTCGTTGTTGAGTAAATTGCAAAGCGGCTACGGGATCGGATGTTTGACGATAAAAAACACGATAAGCGTCAAATAATGGCGCGAGTAATTTGGCGTGTTGTATATTGGCTTTAATGATTTCCATAATGTCCTTATAACGCTTTATTTGTATTTGTCACCTGGCACACTTCATAAATCACGACAGCAACGCTAAGTCCAACCACAATCAATGCGGCCAAGAAAACCTCATAATAAAAAATATTATTCTGCGTAATTTCAGGCGGCGGCAAAAATCCAAAACCGATGGAAATAAGGCAAGTCACAATGGCTAATAAACAAATAAACCACAAGAAGAAGGGATGATTACCCGCTTTAAAAGGCCGTACCACATCAGGTTTTTTGTAACGCAAACGCAGTGCGGATGCAAATAAAAATAAATAATAAATCAATGCAAGCTGAGACGATGATGCAGTCAAAAACCAAAAAGCACTATTGACCGAAGGCATTAACACAAACGCAATACACAACAGACTAAAAATAACACCTTGCACAAGAAACAATGCCACAGGCATTTCACGCGCATTGGTCTTCTGCAAAAAACGCGGCAAACAATTATCTTGTGCCGCAATCAAAAGACAGCGTGACGAAGCCAACAACCATACAAAGAAAATACCAAAGCTGCCAATTGCAATCGAAATAACCATAATCGGTTCCATCCAGGCAAGATGAAATGCTTTTAAGAAAATGGTAAATGCCTCAATTACACCAGTCGTTAAACCAATTTCTTTAGGCGGAATGACAGCTGAAATTGCTAACGATGCTGGAATTACGGTAGCTAAAATCAACACTGCTGCAATAATTAATGCACGCGGATAATCCTTCGCCGGATTTCTAACATCGCCCGCATGCACTGCAATCATTTCCATTCCCATTAAACTAAATAAGAGAGTGATAAATAATCGGAGAGTATCGCTGTTAACAGTGGGAACGCTAAGCGAATGCATCGAAAAACTAATTTGCGAAGCATGCCCGGTAAAAAGCCAAACCCCGCCAAGCAACATGATAAACACCATAGGAATGATGACACCAATGATGGTGCTAGCCGTACTAATTTTGCTAGAGATCGTTAAACCAAGACAATTGAGAAAAGTCGCCGACCAAAAAACCATGAGCAACGTGATAAGAATATAGGTTTTATTTTCAGCGAGAGCCGGTGAGATCAAATAGGCAATCGTCACTGCGATAAAAGAAAGAATCGTCGGATACCAAATAATTTGATAAAGCCATTGTATCCAAATAGCCAAAAATGCCGAACGCCGTCCAAACGCTTCACGAACCCAGACATAAATCCCACCTGTTTCAGGCCACGCTGTTGCTAATTCAGCAGCAACAAGCGCTGAGGGAATAAAAAAAGTCACTGTCGCAATCAAATAGTAAAATAATAAACTACTGCCATATTGCGCATTAGCAGGCAGATTTTTAATACTATCGATAGCAATCACTGCCATCATAACCAGTTTAAAAACGGTCAACGGTTTGTTAGATTTGACAGTGACTTCATGTGTCATAAGTTTACTTTTCCATAAATTAATTCATCGAAAAAAGCATTAAGTTTTTTTCACCCATAAAAGCAATAAAGCAGCAATGACCAGAAAAGCAGGTAAAACGCTAAGTGCAAAATGATAACTGTGCAACGAAAAATAATGCACCCCATCCACTATTTTGCCATCCCAATGGATATCTAAAAGTTTACCGATAGCAGGTTCAGTAATGGCATCTAATATGGCATCACTGGCATTGATCATCGCAATGACGGTTGCGGTCAATCGTATGCTGTTAATCTCTTTGCCGATGGCAAACACAAGCATAAAAGCGCCTAGGCCAAAACCAAAAATAAATAACGAAGTTCCCACAATCCAGGTCGGCAGTGGATGACAATACAGCACCAGGCAGATAAACAAACAAGAAATAAGCGTACTGTAAAACATGACGTTCAAGCGGTCGCCGATACGATCAGACAAGATACCCAACAAGGGGCTGCCAATGCCAAGCCCGATAAAAACTAAAGACACCATGGATGCCGCTTGCGTATTGCTGAGATCGTAAGCTTGCATAATAAAAGGCGTTCCCCACAAGCCGCCAAAAATCGCGATGGGTGAAAAAGCCAATCCGCCATAGAGCGTTAGCAACCAATTTTGTTTGTTGGTGAATACTTGCATTACATCGTTAAAGGTAATGTGCGTTTCTTTTTTCAGCAGTAAAGGTTTGGATGATTCGGGAGAATCTCGCACGATAATCGCAAATAAAAGTGCCGCCGCAAATCCCACTAAGCCAACAATGAGCAATGCTTGCCGCCATCCTAAGCTGTTGATGATGAGTGCTAGCGGCGCTTGACCAAATACAGCACCTGCCATTGCAGCCGTTGCGAGCAATCCACCCACAAAAGCATATTGCCGTGGCGCAAACCAAGCGGAGGCAAGTTTCATGTAGGCAACCGTTGCAAACGCAACACCTGCTCCCATCATGGCGCGTGAGAGCTGTGCATAGAGCAACGTGTGAGATTGAGAAAATAAAAACACACCCAGCGCACATGTGAAAATGGCGAGA
>JBDTIZ010000128.1:0-7948 GCA_039936115.1 Gammaproteobacteria bacterium | reverse complement strand
TTTTATGTTTTTAATTCCAGACCCCGCAACAAGTGCGGGGTGACAGTGGGGAGAAAGTGCGGGGTGACAGTGGGGAGAAAGTGCGAGGTAACAGTGGGGTAGAAAGTACGAGGTGACAGTGAGGTAGAAAGTGCGAGGTAACAGTGATTGTCGAGGGGTTGATGCGAGGGAGTCTTCTCTCTATGCCCCCCAACAAAACATGCTATAATTCCCGCCCTTTCGATCAATGAAGCAAACTAACTATGGCGAATTCATCTCGTTCCTATAATATAATTTTCGCAGGCACACCCGAATTTTCAAAAACAACCTTAGCAGCGTTGTTACAATCACGTCATTCGATTAAAGCCGTGTACACGCAGCCCGACCGACCCGCTGGACGCGGACGAAAATTAACAGCGAGTTCCGTCAAAGTACTTGCCTTGCAACATGATTTACCGGTTTATCAGCCAATTACATTACGCGATCCAAACGAGCAAAAGATTCTAATCGATCTAAAGGCTGATCTTATGATTGTCGTAGCCTATGGTTTATTATTGCCCTTACCTATTTTGCAGGCACCCGTCTTAGGGTGTCTTAATATTCATGCTTCTCTTTTGCCACGTTGGCGAGGTGCCGCACCGATTCAGCGCGCTGTATTGGCAGGCGATGCGATGACTGGCATTACGATTATGCAAATGGATGCAGGGCTGGATACGGGAGCGATGTTGTATAAAGCAGAATGCCCCATTCGTTTTGATGATACGAGTGCGACGCTTCATGCGTCGTTAAGTGTGCATGGAGCAAATGCTTTGTTAACTACGCTCGATCAGTTGGATGCCTTAACACCACAAGCTCAGGATAATTCAGCAGCCACCTATGCGCATAAAATTTCAAAAGAAGAAGCAGAGATCAATTGGGATGCATCAGCTGTTGAGTTAGATCGTAAAATCCGTGCATTTAATCCTTGGCCAGTTGCATTTACTCACCTTGGCGAAAACGTTTTGCGCATATGGTCCGCAAGCGTGATAGAACAGTCGTCCAGCCAAGAAAAACCCGGGACTCTCTTGCGTGTATCTTCTGAAGGTTTTGATGTTGCAACAGGACAGGCAATTTTACGTCTCAATACCTTACAACTTCCTGGCGGCCGTGTATTGTCGGCCGCTGATCTTTTAAATTCGCGGCAAACTGATTTTGCTGTTGGCAAAATATTAGGATAATTACTATGAATCTTCGAGCGTTAGCAGCGGAAGTCATTTCAAATGTTGTAGAAGGCGCATCACTTTCTGAAGTGTTGCCGCTTAAGTTAACAGAGTTAAAAGACTCGCGTGATCAAGCTTTTTTGCAAGCGATCTGTTATGGCGTGTGTCGTTGGTATTTTCGATTAGAAACTATTTTGGATCATTTGCTGGATAAGCCACTCAAAGCAAAAGATCAGGATATTCATAGTTTGTTATTAGTGGGTCTTTATCAATTAATTGAAATGCGCGTACCTTCACATGCAGCTGTTGCTGAAACGGTTGAAGCTGCTAAGAGTTTTAAAAAAATCTGGGCAAAAGGCTTAATTAATGCGGTACTCAGGAATTATCAGCGCCACGCAGCTGAAATAACACAGGCTATTCAGGAAGATTCGATTGCAACTTATTCACATCCTGATTGGATAATTGATAGGTTAAATACGGCTTGGCCAGATGATTGGAAAGATATTTTAATGGCAAACAATCAACATCCGCCTTTTACATTGCGCATCAATTTAGAAAAAAATTCACGCGAACATTATATTGAATTATTGGCAGCGCAAGAAATTGAGGCGTTAGCTAATTCTGAAATTAATACTGCTATCACTGTGACCAAGCCAGTGGATGTGCATGAATTACCTGGATTTGCCGACGGTGATGTTTCTGTGCAAGATGCGGCAGCGCAATTGGCTGCAGAATTATTAGCTGTAGAACCCAAGCAGCGCGTTCTGGATGCGTGTGCCGCGCCCGGTGGAAAAACCGCGCATATTCTTGAGTTGCAACCTGACGTCGAAGCCTTGATTGCTGTCGATTGCGATGAAGAACGTTTAGATGTTGTGCGTGAAAACTTACAACGATTAAAGTTCACAGCCGAGCTCATTTGCGCAGATGCAGGTGATACAGATGAATGGTGGGATGGAAAGTTATTTGATCGGATTTTATTAGATGCGCCTTGTTCCGCGAGTGGTGTTATTCGCCGTCATCCCGATATTAAATTGCTACGTCGGCCTGAAGATATTACCCATATGGCAAAAGAACAATTACGATTATTAACTGCATTGTGGCCATTATTAAAACCAAATGGGTTGTTGGTTTATGCAACGTGTTCTGTTTTTCCTGAGGAAAATGTGCGTGTGTTATCCTCTTTTCTAGCGAAGACATCTGATGTGAGAGAGGAAAAAATTAAAGCGACCTGGGGCAAAGAGTGTGTGATTGGCAGGCAAATTTTTCCTGGTATGCACGGTATGGATGGTTTTTATTTTGCTTGTCTGAGAAAATGCTAGAGTTTGGTAATCGTTGATTCGCTGTTCTTTTGTTGGAACGAACACATGGTTCGCCCCAACAAAAGGCAAAAGCCTATAATAGTTTGATAAGGGAATCGCTATGCGTATTGAATACGATGTGAAGCTTGATTTTAATGATGTGTTAATTCGGCCAAAGCGTAGCGTATTAAAATCACGCTCAGAAGTGTTATTGACACGCGAGCTTCGATTTAGAAATTCCGGAACCGCTTGGAAAGGTGTGCCAATCATTGCAGCGAATATGGATCATACGGGTACATTTGCCATGGCAAATGCTTTGTCTGAACATGGTTTATTGACTGCAATGGATAAATTTCATGCGGTAACTGAATGGAAAATGTTTGCTGATAGACATCCCGAAGTTCTTGCATCTTGTTTTGTATCGATTGGTCTTGCTGAGCGCGAGTTTGAGCGATTGGAATCAATTATGTCGGTGGTTGATGTGCCGATGATTTGTTTGGATGTTGCGAACGGTTACACAGAACGATTTGTTAAATTCCTGGAACGTTTGCGAACAACTTATCCCAATAAAGTGATTATGGCTGGCAATGTCGTGACGGGCGAAATGGTTGAAGAATTGATTTTATCGGGTGCTGATATCGTTAAAATTGGCATTGGTCCAGGATCTGTCTGCACCACGCGCGAAAAAACTGGCGTAGGTTATCCGCAATTATCTGCGATTATTGAATGTGCAGATGCAGCGCATGGATTGGGCGGTCACGTGTGTGCCGATGGCGGTTGTGCAACGCCTGGCGATGTGGCAAAAGGATTTGCAGCAGGCGCGGATTTTATTATGTTAGGCGGGATGATGTCAGGACATGATGAATGTCTTGGTGATGTGATAGAAGACAATGGTAAAAAATACAAACGCTTTTATGGTATGAGTTCAACTGAAGCGATGGAAAAATATTATGGCAGCGTTGCTGAATATCGTGCGAGTGAAGGACGTTCGGTCAATGTTCCGTATCGCGGCCCCGTTAAGAATACGGTGTTAGATATTCTAGGCGGTTTGCGTTCGACTTGCACTTATGTGGGCGCTGAGCGTTTAAAAGAATTATCTAAACGCACTACGTTTATTCGTGTGAGTAAGCAAATGAATGAAGTGTTTGTGCCGTACATTACGAATGGGAGTCATAAGTAGTCTATTGCGTATAGGTATATAAAGACTTGTCATTCCCTCCTTCCGGGAATGACATCTTGTAGTTGTAGGCAAAAAATAATCAGAACAATATTTGCCCAATCGTATTGATTTTACTGAAAATGTTGAATAACTGTTCATAATGCTATATGATCCGCAACTCATTCTATCTGGTACAACTGAGTTGTAATCCACGGATGCTTAGATAGAAATCATCATGTCACCTCTCAAGATATATTCTGGACGAGAAATCAATCCAACAACATTGAAGAAACTTTTGAAGAAAAGTCTCATCCCCTCATTTGTTTTCGTGGTGTTGTTAAAACTTTAGTAAGGAAAAAAATATTTAGGAGTTCAACATGTTTAAAAAGTTGTTAGTTGCAAGTGCTGTTCTAGCTGCTACCTCAACCATGGCTTGTGCAGCAGGAGCACCTTATCTTGGCGCAGGTTTAGGATTAGTTAACACGACATCGGGTTATTCTAATTTTCGCGGCATACCATTGACAGTATTTGGTGGTTACGGCGCAATAGTGAATCAAAATATTTATCTGGCAGGTGAATTATTCGCAAACCTGGGCACATCCGTCTTAAATTCAAATACAACTTTCGGTGTTCCAAGCTTGAGAACAACCTACGGATACGGCTTAAGCTTTATTCCAGGTCTTATGTTGAGTGAGCACAGCATGGTGTTTGGGCGTGTTGGTGTGGTAAAAACACGTTTCGGCAGCACAAATAACACACGAACTGGCGGTCAAATTGGTATGGGTCTGCAAACCAGTCTTACCCAAAACTGGGATATCCGCGGCGAATACGATTACACCAAATATCGTAACTTCAGCGCTAAATCCGATGCATTCAATTTGGGCTTAGTTTACAAATTTGAATAGCCATGTTGTTTTGTTATCTTCCCGTGTAAAAGAACACGGGAAGATACATTTTTCTTCTGTTGTATCTCTTCTCTGTTAATCAAAAAACCTTCCTCAAAAAACGCGATTTCAATTTTAACGTTAAGATAGTACCCTAGTGACAGTATTTTTTGATGGAGCGAAGTCATGTTTAGGAAAACATTTGTCGCCAGTATTATTTTACTTGCAAGTTCAGAGGCACTTTCAGCGAGTTCTGAAGTCCCTTATTTAGGCGCGAGAATAGGCGTTGACACAGGGCATTGGAAAGTACGTGATGTTAGCGGCGCTCGAACAAATTTCAGTGAAAATGGTGTGTTCGGCGGTTTTTTCGCGGGCGTTGGTACGGATCTGACGCCACAATTTTATTTAGCCGGTGAAATATTTGGCGATGGAAGTTCAGCGAATACTAGCACCAAAACAATTAATACCGGCACTGTGCCTGCAAGTGTAAGCATGAGGCTTCGCTACAGTTATGGTGGAAGCATAATACCTGGTTATAATATTAATCCTGCTGCGTTAGTTTATTTGCGTCTCGGTGGAATTCGATCACGGTTTGATTTTCATCAGACTGTTGTGCCATCTTATGCAACCTCAAATCTGAGTAAAAAAACAGTAACTGGCGGTCAGCTTGGTATTGGTTTGCAAGGTAATTTTTCTAATAATTGGAGTGTGCGTGGCGAATACGATTACACAAGTTATCGAAGTTTTAATTCATTCGGCAACATAATTTGTGCGCGCGATAACTTGATCAATGTTGGAGTGCTCTATAATTTCTGTTAATAGGAGGATAGTGTGAAAAAAATAAAAATAATTGCGTTGGCAACAGCAGGTTTTGCTGCACTAAGCGCATCAGTCACCGCATTTGCTGTAGCACCTTTACCAAGTGGCTGGTATCTTGATGCAAATGTGGGCGCATCTAGAGCAACCAATGTAAGTTATGCGACTAACAGTTCAAAATCAAATACAGGTTGGGGATCGAATCTCAACGTGGGTTATAAATTTATGCCGTTTTTAGGCGGTGAAATAGGCTACACCTGGTATTCGCAGATCAAAGCAAAAGCATTTGGGACAAATGTTGCAACTGCTAACAATAGTGCCTTCGATGTTGCGGCAAAAGCTATATTGCCCATAGGTACGAGTGGTGCTGAGTTGTTTGCAAAATTGGGTGTTGCCCGATTACGCTCAGAAGTCAAAGCAACAAATACAGCATTTGCTAATGCGAATGGTATTTTGGTCAACACCGGCACACATCACACGACAGGATATTATTTTGGAATTGGCGGAGATTATTCCTTCTACCCAAGTATGTCTGTTCATGCTCAGTGGCAAAGAGCCAAGGGCAATAACACCACAGGTAATTTTGATCTTTATTCTATCGGTCTTACTTATTTGGTTGGGTAAAAAAAACCAGTCCTGCTTTCGTAGGGGCGAACACACGGGTTCGCCCCTGCAAGATGACAAACGTTAGAGTCACCCAAAGATTTTCCCAAGCCATTCCCCAATATCTTTAATTTCCATAGCGCAAACAGAATGCGCCATCATGTAACGATGCCAACTAACAGAATAATGATGCGCAGTTAATGTTTGGTGGATTGCCTCGCCTAAGAAGAGTGGTACCACCGGATCTTGTATGCCATGGCCCAGAAAAATAGGTGTCGATTTATTCAAAGGATCAGCATTTTGCATAAGGATTTCTGGTTGTGGTAAGTAACCCGACAAAGCGAGTATTCCGCCTAAACGTTTAGGAAAAGTGAGGCCTGTCGTTAAGGCAATGACCGCACCTTGAGAAAAACCGGCCAAAATAATTTTATCAGCAGGGATTCCTAGTTTTTCTTCGCGCAGGATGAGTTGCTGCACGGCTGCAACCGATTTTATAATACCCGCTTGATCCGCGCGTTGATCTAGGCTGAGTGAAGCGATGTCATACCATGCGGGCATAATGTAGCCATTGTTGATTGTCACAGGTATTGCCGGCGCGTTTGGAAAAACAAAACGCAAAGGGCAGCTTTCTGGCAAATTCAACTCAGGGATAATTGGAACAAAATCATTTCCATCTGCCCCCAAGCCATGCAACAAAATAACCGAACCGATAGGCGGTTTCGCTGGATTAATTTCAATGCTGGGAAGTATGTCTAACATCTTATTTTATAGTCCTTCTTCTGGTTGTCTCGTACTTGCTTACGGAGCGAAGACATAGTACCCTTTAACAACAAAGTTGCAAGGTTCATCCGTCTCAAAAGCTTAAGATTGGGTGAAGACGCGGGCATAAAATTTTAGTCATTAATAAGGATGATAAGTGCTATGAAGAAGTCTTTCAAATCCGTTCTTGGCGTAACTCTCTTGGAAATCATGTTGGTATTAGCGATTGCGGCGATGATCATTGTTATGTCTATCCGTTATTATCAATCTGCTTCGACTAATCAAAAAGTAGCAGCCACAATGGATAATATTACAGGGGTAATGGCGGCTGGCGAAAGTTTTCTAGCAGCGACAGGCACTCTTAGCGGTATCTCTGCTGCTGATTTGACTCCTTATTTACCAGGAAACGCACTCCCTAACTCTCCATGGGGCGGGCCATTTACCGTAAAAGCAGTTGGTGCAAATTCTTATTCAATGACCGTTCCAAGTGTTCCAGCAAACGCTTGTACCATGCTGAAAAGTCTAGTCGGTCAAAACTCTAAATTAACCCCCGATTGCAGTACTGCGGGTTCTCTGACAGTGACAGTAGTCGAATAAAAAATTATCCATCGAAAATAAAAAGCAGCTGATTCAGCTGCTTTTTTTATTTAAAGCTTTTGTATCGCAGTCACTGATGGACCATATATATGTTAAAAAACTCTCAAACAACTTACGGCTCGGTCGCTAAATTTTTTCATTGGCTGATTTTTCTTCTTGTGTTGGTGATGATATTCGTCGGTTATTTTATGGATGATGTTGCGAATGAGGCTACGCGAGAAGATGTAGTCAACATTCATAAAGTCACAGGTATTACAATTCTTTGTTTGATGGCGCTTCGGTTGTTATGGATGTTAATAAATCCTAAACCGTCGTTGCCTGGCACTGCAGTGTGGGAACGTATTGCAGAGCGCACGGTACATTGGCTTTTGTATGCTGTTTTGATTGCGATGCCTATTTGCGGTTGGGTTGGTTCAGTGGCTGCTGGGTATATTCCGCATTTTTTTAGCTTTAAATTTGCTTTGCCTATTCCAAAAAGCAAAGCGATTGATGATCTCGCTTTTTCAATTCATAACACGTTGGCGATTGTCATCATTACAGTGGTTTCAATTCATATATTAGCTGCGTTGTATCACCATGTGATAAAAAAAGATAATGTGTTGCTTAGAATGATGCCGACGAAAGGTGATTCAAACTAATATTCATTTTTAATAT
>JBDTIZ010000127.1:0-7878 GCA_039936115.1 Gammaproteobacteria bacterium | reverse complement strand
AAAGGACAACGAATAGGTATTTTTGCAGCCAGCGGCATCGGTAAAAGTGTTTTGCTTGGCATGATGACGCATTATTCTAAAGCGGACGTAGTTGTTGTTGGCCTAGTGGGTGAGCGCGGCCGTGAAGTAAAAGAATTTATCGAAGATATTTTAGGCGAAAGTGGTTTAGCAAAAGCAGTTGTAGTCGCATCCCCTGCAGATACTTCGCCACTATCACGAGTTAATTCTGCAGTCTTGGCTACTACCATTGCTGAATATTATCGAGATAAAGGTAAACATGTTTTATTAATTTTAGATTCGTTAACACGGTTTGCACAATCACAACGTGAAATTTCCTTATCGGTTGGCGAGTTGCCAGCAACCAAGGGATTTACACCGTCGGTATTTGCAAAACTATCACAATTGGTTGAACGATCTGGGAATGGAATAGGATCTCAAGGTTCTATTACTGCTTTTTATACGGTATTAGTTGAAGGCGATGAACAAACTGATCCTGTGGCAGAACATATAAAATCAGTATTAGATGGGCACATCTATTTATCCAAACAATTAGCAGGCGCAGGGCATTATCCGGCAATTGATTTGGAAAAATCGATCAGTCGGGTAATGCCTGCGATTGTGGATGAAGTACAGCTGGCTTGTTCAATGAAATTTAAGAACTTGTATAGTGCATATGTTCAAAATCGCGAATTACTTAACGTGGGTATGTATCAGCAAGGTGCTGATAAAACGCTTGATGAAGCGATTAGGTATAAAGACCAGTTTGAGATTTTTTTAACGCAGAAAATTGATGAGAGTTGTGATATGAATGAAAGTGTTGCGGGGTTGCAGGCATTATTTATGGGGTAGTAAGCAAAACCCTCTTCTCCCCAACCCTCTCCTCTCACGCTTTGTGTGGGAGGAGAGAGTTGGGGAGAGGAGGGGCATATAGAGAAGGGATAAAATATTCTATATTATAGATATTATAGTTCTTAGACAGGAAGTCACATGAACAATAGTCGACAGATAGCTTTAATCAGTACGATGCTCGGAAAAGAGCGCGAGTGCTATTTATTTGAATTGTCAAAAGTAATTTCTTTCATGGAGAAAAAAATCGCTACCATAAAAAAAATGATTTCCTACCAAAATGATTATTATACGTCAGAACACTTACAACTTAGCCGAAGTGTGCCCGCTTTGAATAAAAATCTAAATGCTTTTTCTAGAAAAATGACAGATGTTATTCAACAAGCCGAACAAGAACTTGTTCAATTACAAAAAAACAAAGATAAAATTTTATCGAGTATTGAAGACGTCGATAATAAAATCAGGCTGATGAACTTGTTTGCAGATCGAGTGAAATTACAAGCAATGTTGCAGACTGAAAGGCGTGAACAGTCGGAACAGGATGAGTTAACGTCGCGTGAGCGATTAAGAGGTGAGCATGAATGACATTCATATGTTAAATGCAATGCAAGAAATGTTGTACTACGTGATGATTGCTGTCTGTGTCATTACTGTGCCTGTTCTAGTGGTCGGTTTGGTGTTATCTGTGGTGCAAGCCGCAACTCAGATCAATGAACCTACGATGACGTTTATTCCAAAATTTATTGTCATGTTTACGTTATTGTTTTTGCTAAGTCCTTGGTTGATGAGTCGACTAATTTATATTACCCATACTTATATGAATAATTTACCGTCTTATATAAGGTAAGCTATGAATACAGCCGCATTAATTCCGTTTGTATACGAAAGGTTTATCCTTTTTATACTTGTTTTTACGAGAATTTCTGCGTTGTTTGCAACATTCGTGTTTTTTCGGCGTGACATCATTAATCCTAGAACCTTAATCGCGTTATCGTCTATTTTATCAATTTATGTCATTTTATTTGATAACGTTAAGCAAGTTGATTTAGACGTATTTTCAATTCCTATGGTGATGCAAGCATTCTTACAATTTTTTATTGGATTTATTGCAGGTTTAATTTTAAATATTATTTTTGAAATGTTTACAGGTGTTGGGCAAATTATTTCAACACAAATCGGTTTGTCATTGGCTAGTGTGTTGGATCCAAGATTGGGTAGTATTACAAATCTAACGCAATTCTATACGTTTTCAATGACGTTGATTTTTTTATTTCTCAATGGGCATTTGTTTATTATCAAGACCATTGTAGACAGTTTTATTGCGCTTCCTGTCACGCATCATTTTATACCGAGCACTCTTATTTCTGATGTGGTTAATTACTCCGGAATCATTTTTAGTGGCGCAGTAATGTTATCAATTACGGTCATTGTAGCGATTTTAATTACTAACTGCGCACTTGCTGTTATGACACGATTTGCACCGCAATTTAATTTATTTTCCATTGGTATCAATATGACTCTGATTTTGGGTCTGATTTGTATTTATATGACGTTTCAATTATTTATCGATAAAGGCACGATTTATCTTCAGGAAGGCTTGACTTTTATGCAACAAACAATCGTAAGGTCGAGATAATATGGCTAATGATTCTAGCGAAAAACAACATTTACCTTCGGCCAAGCGCTTAGATGAACTGCGTAAGAAAGGTTCTGTCATGCGTTCGCGTGATTTATCCGCCGGATTAATTTTCATGGTCGCTATTTTCTTATTAATATTCATGGTATCGAGTTTCAAATCACAACTCCAAAATAATTTTATCTGGGCGTATCACAGCATTAAAGATATGCCAGGTAATCAAGATTTTTTACTAACATTGTTACGCACTATCTTAGTTAAAAATTTCTTTTTACTTATGCCGATGTTTGCCATACTTTTTATCGCTACATTGTTAACTCCATTTTTATTTGGTGGTTGGAATTTTACCTTAGAAGCGATTCAATTTAATTGGGATAAGCTTAATCCAGCAACGAATTTGAAACGAATTTTTTCTCCAGCGACAGCACTCATGGAAATTGGCAGATCGATGTTAAAGTGTGGTTTGCTGATGGGCGCTTTAGTTTACTTTGTTTTGCATAGGCAAAATGAAATAAGTCAGTTAATTAATTTTTCAACTAAATCAGCAATCGGTGCTAGTTATGTAATTATCGAAGATTTTATTATTCTTTTATCAGTGACGTTAATATTTTTAATTGCTTTTGATGTTTACTATCATTATGTCAAGTTTCAAAATCAGTCAAAAATGTCTTCGCAAGAACTAAAAGATGAATATAAAGATACAGAGGGTAGTGGTGAGGTTAAAAGAAAAATCCGTTCAGCTCAATATGCAATGTACAAACAGAGACTCTCGCAAATGGTTCCTAAAGCGAATGTGATTATTACTAACCCTACACATTATGCTATTTCGTTGCAATACGATGACAAAAAAGATCGCGCTCCTAAGGTTACAGCGAAAGGAAAAGATTATGTTGCACAACAAATCAGATATCTTGCGATTGCAAACGGTGTTCCGATTTATGAAGCACCGCTGTTGGCTCGAGCAATTTACCACACAACGAAAATTGGTTTAGAAATTAATCCAGGATTGTATATGGCTGTAGCGATAGTACTTTCCTATGTTCAACAATTAAAAAATTACCAGTACGGCAAAGGTAAACCACCGACGTATGTTAGTGATTTGGAAATACCGCCGGAATTTATATACAATGAATAATGATAGGGAAATTGCATGAGTAATCTTTCCACGTTTATCACCATTAATAATGTGAAAAATTTTAATTTCGGTGTATTGGCTTTAATTATTGTCATGTTACTCATGACAATTTTACCTTTGCCGCCATTTTTACTCGATTTGTTGTTCACATCAAATATTACTCTTTCGTTAGTTGTGTTGATGGTTTGTATCTATGTCGTAAGACCGTTAGAATTTAGTATTTTTCCAACTATTCTTTTAGTCACGACTTTATTACGTTTGACATTGAACATCGCATCAACGCGTATCGTTTTGCTGCATGGTCATCAAGGACCGGGTGCAGCAGGGCAAGTTATTCGTGCGTTTGGAGAGGTGGTGATCGGAGGTAATTTTGTTGTTGGTATGATCGTGTTTGCCATATTAATGATTATAAATTTCGCGGTCATTACGAAAGGCGCGGGACGTGTGTCAGAAGTGAGTGCACGTTTTACGTTAGATGCAATGCCTGGTAAACAAATGGCAATCGATGCTGATTTGAACTCGGGTGTGATTACACAAGATGAAGCTAAGAAACGACGAATGGAAGTCATGCATGAAGCTGATTTTTATGGTTCTATGGATGGTGCGAGCAAGTTCGTTCGCGGTGATGCAGTTGCGGGTTTGTTGATTCTGTTTATTAACTTGATTGGCGGTATTATTATCGGTGTGTTTCAACATAATATGGCGCTTGGGCTTGCTGTCAAAAACTTTTCTTTATTAACGATTGGTGACGGATTAGTTGCGCAAATTCCATCATTGCTGATGTCAATCTCTGCAGCAATTATGGTGACGCGTGTTAGCAATGAGCAAGATATTAGTGAACAAACAATTTTACAACTTTTCAGTAATCCTAAGCCACTGACAATTACGTCGGCAATTCTTTTCATTCTTGCTTTAATTCCTAGCATGCCACACTTGCCATTTATGACGTTGGCTTTATTTTCATTCGCAGCGACTTATTTTATTCACAGCAAGAAAAAGAATGCGGAAACCAAAGCAACAACCGAGGCATTACAGAAATCACCCATACAGAAATTAACAGATCAAACTGATCTTGATTGGGATGAGGTGGTTTCGACGGATAGAGTCACGCTTGAAATAGGTTATAGCTTAATTGGTTTGATTGGCGTAAATAAAGATGGTTTGCTAATCAATCGCATCAAAGGTATACGAAAAAAATTATCACATGAGCTTGGGTTTTTGATTCCAACTATTCACGTGAAAGATAATTTAAATCTACCTGCAAATCATTATCGTATTTACTTAAAAGGTGTTGTGATTTCGGAAGCGCAAATTTATCCTGATATGAATTTAGCTATTAATCCCGGTCATATTAAGCAAACATTATCAGGCATACTGTGTAAAGATCCAACCTTCGGGCTCGATGCTTTTTGGATTACAGTCGATCAGCGTGATTATGCGCAAGGCCTGGGATATACCGTTGTCGATTCAAGTACGGTGATTGCAACCCATTTAAATCAATTAATTCGTTCTAATGCCAGCCACCTGTTGGGTTATGACGAAGTCCAGCAACTGTTGAATAAATTAACCCGTGCAACACCTAAGTTAGTCGAAACGTTAACTTCCAGTGCGCAAGGTGTGCCTTTGCATATTATTGTGACCGTGCTGCAAAGATTATTACAATCCGGTATTCCGTTGATTGATATGCGCACTATCTCTGAAAAAATGATTGAGAGTTGGTCTAGATCGAAAGATATTGAAAATTTGGTCGAGGCTGTGCGCGTCGCCATCAAGCATTTAATTGTCTATAGCATTTGCAGTGATAAAAAAGAATTGCCCGTTGCCATTTTTGATAATGACTTGGCACAAATATTGCATAAATCAATACAACAGAATCAAGAAGCGGGTGAAAGAATGGTAGTCCTAGAGCCTTCACTGACAGAAAGAGTTTATTCGCGGTTGCTGGAATATGTACGCAAATGCGAAATCGATTCTGTTCCTGCCATTATGCTGGTGACGACTGAGCTTAGAGGAATGTTAGAAAAATTATTTAAACCTACCATACCGAATATGCACTTCTTGGCTCACAATGAAATACCGGATGATAGACAACTGAGTATTGTTGCAAAAATTGGATGAGTGAGGGAACACATGAAACTACAACGATTTACTGCATCGGATACACAAAGAGCAATACTAAAAGTACATAAGGCACTAGGACCAGATGCTTTGATTTATTCGACACGTAAAATTCCAGAAGGAATTGAGATTTTGGCAGGTATTGCTGAAAATGTACAAAATTCAAAACCAAAAGAAGTGCAGATTCAAAACGTTAATTTTGATAATGCAGTGGTTGATAAATTGAATATTCAATTGCAAGTGATGGAAGAAAGCATTCAAAATTTATCTACGCATATTAATACCCTTAACCAAGTAATTGCTGAAAATATATCGAAAAACAATGCTCGCAAATGGAATTTTTTTAAAAACATCGGACGTCTTAAGCGATTCTTAATTGAAGGTAGATATGGAAGACAAACAGCCCATTAACTCAAGCAAAAAGCCTATGCGAATTATTTCGGTGACAGGCGGAAAAGGTGGAATAGGGAAAACAACTCTTTCCGTTAATTTGTCGGTTGCATTTTCAAAAATGGGAAAAAAAGTGTTGTTGTTTGACGCTGACCTTGGGTTGGCAAATGTAGATGTGATGCTTGGGCTTAATCCGAATAGAAATATTCATGATGTGTTAGCGGGTGGTTCTAGTATTAACGAAGTTTGTATTAATGGCCCACACGGATTGAAGATTGTTCCTTCTTCGTCTGGTATTCAGAAAATGGCTGATTTGTCCCCAACAGATTATGTGGAATTAATACGATCCTTTTCGTCGCTAACAGATGATATCGATATTATGATCATCGATATGGCATCAGGTATTTCTAGTCAAGTAATCGATTTTACTCAGGCATCACAAGACATTTTAGTCGTTATTTGTAACGATCCATCTTCATTGATGGATAGTTATGCGGTTATCAAAATACTTCATCAAAAATATGCGCGCAGTCGTTTTGGAATTGTTGTTAACAAAGTGAAAGGTGCGCATGAAGGCTTTGATGTGTTTAGTAAATTTCAAGAAGTCACCGCGAAATTTATTAACATCAGTATGAATTATCTTGGGCATGTTCCAGCTGATGATTATGTTAATTTAGCAGCACGTGAAAGAGTGTGTGTCGTTGATAAATATCCTCAATCGAATGCAGTTATTGCGATCAATAACTTATGTTACGCAATAAATAATTGGAATGATGAAAGTTCCTTATCTGGAGGCATCCAATTCTTTTTTGAAAGATTGGTACAAAGTCGATAGATTCCTAAGGAGTAGCAACGGTGCAAAGCGTAAGCGTATACGAAGAAAATGCTGATGGATTAGTGCTGGAACAATTTGTTCTAGAGCATCGTCCTCTCGTAAAAAAAATTGCGCTTTATATCAAACGACGTTTGCCATCGCATGTTGAATTTGACGATTTATTACAGTCTGGGTTAGTTGGATTACTCGAGGCACGCAGTCAATATAAACAAGGCATGGGAGCTAGTTTTGAAACGTATGCAAGTATCCGAATTCGGGGTGCGATTATCGATTCGTTGAGAAAAAATTCTTGGGTAACTCGCGAAACGATAAAAAACATGCGAAAGATTTCTGCAGCCATTTCACTTATTGAACAGCGAGATCAAAAGCAGGCAACCACAGAAGAAATCGCAGCGGAATTGGGTATTTCAATGGAAGAACATTTTAAAATTTCACAAGAAATCAGTGTGTGTAATGTGATGAGTTTAGATGAAATCGATCATGATTATTCGATAATCGGCGACGATTCTGGTAATCCTCAGACATTGACACAGAGTGATTCGATGAAGGAACAACTAAAAAAAGTTCTGACGTATTTACCTGAACGTGAGCAACTAGTATTGTCACTTTATTATGTAGATGAATTTACTTTTAAACAAATTGGCGAAATTCTTGAGTTGACGGAAGCACGGATTTGCCAATTGCATAGTCAGGCGATTGCAAGGATTCGGTCTAAAATGAAAGGTGAGATTGAAGGTTAAATCTGTTCCGTCATTTCTCTTTAATCTTAAGCACACTTTTTGTATGTGTGAGCAGATGTCCCCGCGGACAAGCCGGCGTTGTTGCAGACTTTTTTGCTTTTGTAGGGGCGAACCTGTGTGTTCGCCCCGCGGCTTAAATATGCAATATTATTTCTTCGATAGACGGGCGAACACACAG
>JBDTIZ010000126.1:0-6162 GCA_039936115.1 Gammaproteobacteria bacterium | reverse complement strand
GACCCCGCAACAAGTGCGGGGTGACAGAGTAAGATGCGGGGTTACAGTGCTTTCTCAAGGGTGTTTAATATCTATACTGATTTACCGGATGCTAGTGCGCCTTCGCGGGAATGATAGTGATAGAGGCAAGAGCGAGAATGACAGATCTCTGGCTAATTGTTCCGACTTGACTCCCAGCTTTTCACACTGCTTTCGCTAGGATTAACTTAACTATCTGAAAATCATAAAAAATTCATATTCGATAAATACTCACGGACACTCGGTTGAGTAACAATTTTGCAACATTTTTTACATAATGATTAAAATTTGTTAATATCTCAGGAATTTTAACCCATTAAAGAATACATAATAAAATTAGGAATGATTGACTGATGAGCACAACTAGAGAAGATAAGTACGCTGTTTCTGCAAAGAAACCGGGCGGCGTTTTAAAGCCTGAAACAGAAAGTACAGTAGAGCCATTGCCGCAGACGAAAAATTTAGACATAGATTCTAATCCTTTAGACCCGCAATCCAGTGACGATAGAGAAAACTCGCCAGAATTAAAAGATGACACTGATGAAAATTCGCTGAGTGACAATACCCCAAACCCCTATGCGCCTACTCGAAAAAGCATGGAGAGCTTTAATAAAGAATATCTCGCGAACAAAATTAAACAAAATAAAGATGCTAAAGTACCTTTTTCTCGTCACGCACGTCAATCAAATCAGACAGAAGTAGAAACGACTCAGCACAATACTAATCAGCTGGAGCAAAAAGAACAATTCCGACCTTCAAATATACCCTTAGTAAAAGATTTATTGGAAGATAAAGATGGAGAACCTAATGAGATAAAAAATCTCTATTCTACTACTTTCTCTACAGACGAATTTTATAGATATAAGCTGGAACAATTAAGCAAAACTAATGCAAAACATGCAATTCAATTTGTTGCGTTAGATTATGATAATGCGGAACAGTCAAAAGTGGCGTTGGAAAATGCTTTACAAAAGATTTTGGATTTTATAAAGTTAAATCCACAATTACAATTTTTATCTGCTAAATCAAAACCGATTGCATCGCAAACTTCAACTTTGCAAGGAACTGCGCGACGTCGAACTGTAATTCCAGTAGACTATGATAATCCGCTCAAATCAGAACAATTATTACGACAAGCCTTAGCAGAAGTGAATCTTGCTTTACAAGCTGCTATGGTGCCGGCTCTGAATACCGCTATAGCCGAAATTAATGATTTGCCGCAAGTAGCTAAAACTCACTTTGAAGTGCAAGAGATAAAACGTGGAGAATTGCATTCCCATTCAGATGCCTTCTTTCTAGAAACTTATCAAAATATTTTAGATTTATCTGCAAAGCACGGACAATGGCATCAATGCTTGAAAATTGCCACTCAAGTCCAGGAGTTCTTTCCAGAAAGTTATTCTGCGAACTACTTCCGTGCTGTAGCTGAATTGCATGTCGTTACGTTTGAGAATCTTGAACGAGCTATCCAGTACTTCACTTACGCCATAGAAAATTTTAATTCGCCGCATTTTACTGAATTTTATCGCGCATTTTATGAACGTGGGTGTACTTATGCTATGCTTGGAGATGCAAGTGATAATGCAGCGTTAAGGGAAGACTCTTATAACCGCGCCAAAGAAGATTTTCTAGAAATATTTTCACAAGAAAACGATCCTTATAATGCTAGAGCTCTTTTAGCCTACGCAAACTTAGTGGAAGAAACTAGTCACGATGAACAAGAGATCATTGAGAGTTGGTTGTTAGTCACACAACGCATTCAACATCCCCATGCGTGGTCATCATTAGCTAAGGCTTACCACCGTACTTGTCAATTTGCGAATGGGATAGAAGCCATTTCTCAAGCGATCATCTTAGATTCTAGTAATGCATTATATTTTAAATTGCGTCATCTACTACGTTTTGCATTAAGAAATACTCAAAACCAGACAAATACTAGTCTTGATACCAACGTCCCTAGTGAATCTACAGCAGCTATGCCCGCAGAACGCGCTGATGTTGATGATGATTTAATCCGAGATGCTGTTGAGAGGGCTATTCTAGACACCTCTATTAGAGACTATGCACAGACAGTTTCAATCAATGAAAAATCTATTTACGAGTTAATTCTAAAAGACCCCACTGCGAGTGACTTTACTTATGCCGTTTGTCATTTCATGCTGAATGATGATGATAAAGCTAAACAGTACTTGCAAAAATACTTTGTTAGCAAACAGACTCAATTAGAATTTAAAGAAGCGACAATGGTGTCTGAGTCTTCTATACTTTTAGGTCAAAATGACTGGATAATTGTGGCAGCTCATACTCTCAACAAAATGTTGCAACTGAAAACTAAAAACTATAGCGATACCCACGTTCAATTTGTTCTTCCTATTGACAGTAATCCTCAGCTTACCCATTACTTGGCACTTTATTATAATCAATGCGCATTAATTGCTGTTGCCAATAATCAATATGAAGAAGCGGGTGATTGGTGGGCACAAGCTATTTCTCTTTCTCCTAGGAGCGCTATATTTTATGTAAATCGCAGTGATTTATTTGCAAAATCCAACATGGAAAGGAGTACACAAGATTTAGAAATGGCAAATCAGTTGAGGCCTAGCGATCCCTTAACAGATTTTTACCGTTTCACCTCGCGCTTCAGAGGAACAAATTGCAAAACAGAAACAGATCCAATAATTTTGGATATCGTTTCTGCACTCATCGCATTTAATACCAATGAACTTAATCGTCTTTTGGATCAATGCTTAGAAACACAAAATATCGAATCCGTAAAAAAAGCCTTACATTATGCCAACTTATTGCAAGATGATGTTTTGATTGACATCGTCGAATGTTATTTATTGAAGGCAGAAATCGATAAGGTTTCTATCGCCGAAGATAGTCATCTCGCTTCAAATCAAGTTTTTCATCGTGATCTACATTCAGCTCAATTGATTCTAAATAAATACCTAAAATTTCCGGAAAAATACCACAAACCATTAAAAACTATAATGTCGCATGCACGCCAAACAAAAAATCTGGTGTTATTTAAGCTTATTTCTTCTCATTATAAAGAACAAAAAGAGGCGATGGTTCCAGAGATACGCGATACTCTCAAAGTCAGTATCGTAAAAAACACTCTTTCCCCCCCGGCACTAAAATTTTTCAACGCTGTGATGCGTAACGATATCGAGGCAATCAAAACAATCGTCGCGAACCCTCTTGGATTTGCTATCAATGTCACAGATAGCCGGGGTAGAAATGCTTTACACTATGCAGCTATAAATAAAAATTTCGCCATGATTGCAATCTTGATTGAACATGGCTGCTGGATGATTGTGATAGATAAAGAACATCAATCGCCTCTGCATTCTCTTGCAAATAATTATGTGCAACCTGACAGTACTCATCCGCTTATACAAGCAATTTACCAACATGAGACTTCAGAAACAGTAAAAATGACAGCAATTAAGCAAGCATTAGTAGATAATAATACTATTCACAGTTTAGATAAATATGGACGATCTGCCCTACATTACGCCGTAATACGTAATGATTTTTTTACAGTAAGTTTATTATTGTCGCTGGGCGCCTCTTTAGAGGTTCGCGATATCTACCAGTACCGACCAGCGGATTACGCGGAATATTATGGCTTTACAGAAATACATCTAAATTTAATCTTACGCCAAAAGCAATGGTTTGATGCTGCAAAAGTGCGGGCAATCACCCCACCCTATCCAGAATGCATGCTCTCGATGACTCCTCAGCCGAATCACGCACCGGAAGATGAGAAGAGCTCTACTCATGCAGAATCAACAGCCCAAGCTTTTGAAAAAAATGAATCTTGGAATGAGGCCCTTCCCTTCGATTATTCTGAAATTTTTTTAGAAGAGCATGAAGCAACAAATTCTGAAACTACCATAGAAGCAAAAGCCATATGTACGGATGCTGTTTTTGATCCAAGAATAGTCGCGGGAACCACTGAGAATTTGTTAGTTAATACCATGCGAGCTTTAGAAATTATTTTAGCAGCGCAGGAATTACGTCAAAAAATAGGTTTAAACATTCCATTAGAAGCAATACAAGCTGCTTTAGATTTTAGACCAATGCAAAAAATTCATCATGAACATTTACAATGGGTAGGTGAAGCTTTTTTAAATTGGGCATTGTCGGTTTATTTATATGATCGCTTTCCAAAAGAGTCAAGCGAACAGTTAAGGGAACGCCTCAATCGTTATAATGGAAAAAGTTCACTGTATACTAGAGGTAAAGCACGTGGAATTCATCGTTATATCTTAACTGAAAATAGTTACAATGCTTGGCATCCTGCTGGATTTGCAAATGGCGAACACCAATCTGGAGGGCTTGATATAGAAATGGGAGGAAATGCTTTAAAAGCCTTAATAGGCGCAGCATTTCTTTCCGACGATGAGGAAGGTTTTTCACTAGCAAAAGCCATGATGGCTTGGTTCAAACTTCCTTCGGATTTCACGCTTGGTGCAGAATTGCGTATGGGAAAAACCCAGGATAGCGATGGACCTTTACCACCACTTCAACCCTCTTCAACTGAAGAGAAGGAACTTGAACGTAATATTAGTTACCGAAGAAGCAGAATATTAATTGAAATGGAACGATTAAAAGGCGCGCGATTAACTTTGATAAGTGAAATACGTGAAATCCTAAAACAGTGCAGTAAGGTTAAAGAGTGTATTGACCAATGTGTAGCACATATCACTACCTTTAAACTACAGCTAAAGCACTTAGAGCAGCATAAGCTTATAGCCGAAAATGAACTTAGATCCGCAGCTCAAAAACAAACAATTGACTTACAGAAATTTTTAGACTCACTGCCAAATCAATACAAAATACTAGAAGAGAACATTGCAGCTTGGGATAGAGCGCAGAGCTCCCACAAGGCTAAATTGAGTATTTTAATGTCTAATCGCTGTAGACTTGAAAATGAAATACTCTCTGTTGATAAGTTACGAGAAGATTATGAAAAACAAGAATTGTTAGAAGCTGCACAACATAAAACAATCAATAACAATAAAAATTCCTCTCCTTTCAGAGCCCACCGTAATCCCGACCAAAAATATATGATATGGCAACAAGAACTATCCCGTATGGAAAAACGTTTACGCTACGTATTCAATGACAAGTTGTTGCTCGCGCGAGCTTTAACTCATCCGAGTTATGTTTATGCAGAATGCCCCGATAATTCAGTCTTTCTATTTCTTGGCGAAGCAGTTATAAAATTTATGTTAACGTTGCGCTTACATCGCCAATTTCCTCAAACAGATATTGAGCATTTGACAGAAATGCATGACTATTTTTCAGGAGTCGCAGAATTAGGTGTACTTTGCCTCCGGTCAAACATTTTTAGTACCTTAATGCATTATAGCCCAGCCATCACACACGCAATTGCTGATTTTAGTCGAGATTATACGGCTTATAGGAAAAGTTTGTCCGCGTTACACAATAATGGCAAAGATACGGATGACATCAAGCATCCTGAACCACCGAGGATTTTATCTAATCTTTTTTGTTCTTATGTAGCTTCTGTTTTCATCGATTGCGGTCACCAACTATTCGTCATTGAAAAACAGTATGACCATATGAAACAAGCAAATAGGAAAATGCAAGCTCAAGAAATGCAAAAACTGTTTGATGAAATCACTCAACCCGATTCCATGGAAATGCAAGAATTGTTTGAAGCACCCACTCAGCCCATTTCCGTTGCTCCAGCTATTACAGCTCCGGTAGAAACATTTCAAGAAGCTACGCGTGATGGTATTCCAAAACCTGCTGACTCTGTGGTAATAGATGTGAATCCTTCAGCAAGGTCAGGATCTAATGCCCCTGCAAGTAGTCACTGGATGAGACAATTTTTTTCTAACCAACCAAAAGAAAAGGATAATCAACATCAACAAAGTACCAAAACTTGTACTATAAGTTAGAAGGTATTTTTTGATTGCAAAAGCGGTCCCCCTGCATAGCGTGAGATCTGTTTTTTTTGAGGGATCAGACTGACGTTGTTTAATGACCCCAATGTCCAGACCAGCGCCCCAGAAATTTTTAGGCTACTCTAACCTGTATTAAAATTAATAAAAAAATAAATAAATTGTTACCGCACTTGTGGGTATGTGGCTGATCCGCAGGACT
>JBDTIZ010000125.1:0-3202 GCA_039936115.1 Gammaproteobacteria bacterium | reverse complement strand
CAGAGATGTCACTGACAGCTGATTTCACTCGATACTTCCGTGCGATAGATAGCATATCAAAACTGCCTAACCGTTATGGCCGCCCATTTATTCTTGATACTGACTTAGCTGTACAATTGCATAAACTTGCTGATAGCTTACCGCTGCAGCCGAGTGCTGATAAAAAGAATTTTATGCATTGGGTTTTAAATTTACTGTCACGACAAACAACAAAATTAAATTTTGCAAACTTGAAAGTATATGGAGTAATGAAGCATTTATTTAATGCGATAAAACCAACTGAGTTAGAGAATGATGGTATTCTTGCTCTTATTCGTTATTTCACATTTTTAAGTACGCAATATGAACCTCTCATTAACAGGATCAAAATCAATATCTGGCTTTTAAAATTACTGACTAATGAATTAGAGTTTCGTTTATCACCTCTTGATCCTGCAGAAAAATATTTGGAAATGTTGCTTACAAGTCCTGAAAAAAACTTGACTACAGCGTTTGTTATTTTACGTTTGCAAAAATATGGCTACACTTATCCTACACAAAAAATAATTAATCAAACTGACGCGCGAATCGCTTTAACCGATTGGGTTATTATTTATTTATCGCAGAAAATAGTCCAAGCGAATCCCAAGCCTTTATCGGAACAGTTTTTGAAAGTGTTGTTAATGAAAGCAGATTGGCAAACATTAGCGAAGTGGATGCATCTCCAACTTTTAGATTCAAAAACGCAGTCGGTTACTAAGTTATACGAGCTCGGTTTAATGCAATTTTTGTATAATACTGTGTTGAAAAAACAAATACCCATCTCACTGTATGATGTACACAATGACCTTATTTCTATGTTTTCTCTTCCACTAGTTAGCGCACCACCTGTGTCTAACTCATCTGCCGCCATGATGCAAAACGAAGTAAAAACTGCAGCTGCTCCACCACCACCTTTACTTTCACCTTTAACAAAGCCAAAAGCGTATTTGATTAGTCATAATCCAAGTTCGTTTAAGTATCAATCTCACAATCCTCACGCTAGGACTGGGACAATTGCTCAGCTGCCTTCTCCGCAGCACGATCAAGAGTTCTCTCAGGAAACCCCTTACTACGGTTACAAGAATCACTAACTTCTTTAAAAAACTCACACCATTTTGCAATTAGATTTTTTTATCCTCTTATGTGATAATAGGCCTAATTTTGGCCAACTAAAGCATGTGAGACATATATGGTAGCAAGCCGTGAACCATCCAAGAAAAATCTAAAAGAAAACAAAGACGAAGCAGCTATTACTCAGACAAGCGAATTGACTCAAATAGAAAATGATATTTTAGGTGATAATATATGCATCCTTGACAAGACCATCCCTGTGAATGACCTGCTACCTATTATCTCTGACTATGTAGATGACAAGATTGTTTACAACAAAGCAGTCAGATTTTTTAGTAATATGAAATCTCGTCTCCCTCGTCTTTCTGCCCAATTAGCAAGCGATTTATCAACGACAGATGATGAGCTTGCAGCGGCAGCATATGCTTGTCGGACCGTCGAGGCATTTCCCTTTTTCAATCTTATGTCAGCAAGCAAAAACTGCGTCACGGCAAATCATCGACCATAAGAAGCAAGGTCGGTGCTCGATAATGTAATATTTCGAAGGAGTCCAATGTAATGACCATAGGGCTTTGATCCCAGCACGACTTGATAAACCAGCCAAGCAGATCTTCGTACTTCCAGATATCTGACGATGTTTTTCCCCACCAAAGCGCCCATTTCTTCAAGTAACTTCTGATCCGGTGAGCAGAAAACCTAGTATCGACCTATTATTCTTGCTTGCTCGCGAGCGAAATAGGTCTTCAATTTCTTTCAATATTGTTAATGTCAGACGCGATGGCTAGAGGATATTGTGAACGTCTTGGTTTTATAAATTACCATTCTTTGACTCCGTACTACATATAAGTTACTTTGAAATCAAATGATGATTTTAATGGGAGAATCACTGAATTCCTTAATGGATTGTTATCATACTTGGCGTTAAATAACTTAATTCTCGCGGCAGTCGTAATAGATTTACTATGAGCGGACATTAATGATCAAGACTGAATTAATTCATCATGGCTCAAGCTTAGTTGTGATATCACCCTCTAAATGAATATTTGTTGGATCAATTGATAGAGCAGGAGCTCCTGGTTCAAAATTGATTTTATTTAAATCTATCCAGATAATATTTGGGGCAGTGGTTGAATTAAAATAATAAATATTGTTTGTTACATCAGCGACAGATACCCAACGTGTTGCCCACGCATCTTCTGTTTTGTTTCCGGATGTATCGACTGCGCCAAAAGGTGTCATTGCTGTACGAATAACCGATAATATATTGGCAATCGCGTCTAATTCATTTTTTGCTTTAGGCGATGTTTTTAAGTAAGCCGCTGCACGTACAAAGCGACTTAAGGGATCTGGATCCCCAGGTAGCGATAGCGTTCCACCGAAACCTTGATAACGCTTAAGATTTGACAATTGAATATCATATGCTGGTTCATTTGTCATAATTTGATATTGAGCACCGTGATAGACTTTCATCTTTCCATGGATGAACTCTATGATTGCTGAATCGCCTGAGCGATCTTCCAAGGCTAAATGTATTGGTCACGTTTTATTATTTATTTTAGTAGCAGTAACCTGTAAATCCTTCATTCCTTTTAGCGCTTCATCCACTGTTGCATAATTATCTAATGCGTATTGTGCCCACATTCCATTCGAAATTTGTGGCTTGGTTTTATCAATCGTTGGGTATTCGGTGTCCGATAAATAGAGTATATGTGCAGCCAATCCTTTTTCATTAATGCCATCTGTAGCGGTAGGGGTGTGAAATGCAGTCACCACTAGATTACCGTATTTGCATTTCCAGGAAAGTGAGTTTGCTCCGGCATCTCCATTGTGCTGACTGTCGCGTGGATTAACAACAAGCATAGGAGTATCTGATACATACAAATCTACAGTACGTGCAACAACTTTGTTACTTCCTTTATTATTAGCAAAAACTGTTGTGCAGCTATAACTGACAGAGGAAGTCATAACAAACGCAGTGAGAAATGTAGCTTGCAATACTCTTTTAGGAAGAAGCTTCATAGTAAGTCCTTTTATCTATAGCCTAAGATTACCACGAATGAGCATCCTTGTTATTCATTTCTCATTTTGCGCTCGCATAGGGCTGTATTCT
>JBDTIZ010000124.1:0-3328 GCA_039936115.1 Gammaproteobacteria bacterium | reverse complement strand
GATCGGCAAAATATTAGTAATGAAACATGCGTTGACCAAGCAAACTGTTTCTATGCAAAGTATACGGGATTGGCTAACGCAACATCCTGATCAAGTGCAATCCATTCTGAATCAAGACGCATCGTATGTTTTTTTTAATTTATTAAGTAAGAGTGATGTATACGGTGCTGAACATGTTCCATTGACACCGAG
Organism: Gammaproteobacteria bacterium; assembly: GCA_039936115.1. Taxonomy (GTDB): domain Bacteria; phylum Pseudomonadota; class Gammaproteobacteria; order DSM-16500; family DSM-16500; genus DATIJJ01. The sequence continues at coordinate 3,136 of JBDTIZ010000124.1, read as the reverse complement.
ACGTTCGCTAGCAGTTGATAAACATTTTATTCCTTTAGGTGCACCGGTTTGGTTGGATACATCAATTCCACAACCCTCTGAACCGAAAGTTACACCTTTTCGACAATTGCTAATCGCACAAGATGTTGGTGGTGCGATAAAAGGCATTGTGCGCGGTGATGTTTTTTGGGGTGCGGGTAGTGATGCTGAATATATTGCGGGACATATGCAAAATCGTGGTCAATATTGGGTATTGCTGCCGCGTGTGACGGCTTGATTTTGTCACCCTGCACTTGATATTGTCACCCTGCACTTGATATTGTCACTCTGCATTTGATACTGTCACTCTGCATTTGATACTGTCACCCCGCACTTGATATTGTCACCCCGCACTTGTTGCGGGGTCCGGGTTTTAAAACATAAAAAAGTCTTTTAAAAATTATATTGAAATTTTTATTATTTCAAACCCAGACCCCGCAACAAGTGCGGGGTGACAAATATCAAGTGCGGGGTGACAAATATCAAGTGCGGTGTGACAATATCAAGTGCGGGGTGACAACTATAAAGTGCAGGGTGACAATATCGTGACAATGGCCAGTTCTAATCGCTTATCATCATAAGTTGAGATTCAAAACTATAAAAATCAGAGGCGCTTACAGAAATGCATGAAATCAGATTTGTTCAAGACTTAGCATTTATCATGGTCGTTTCAGGCTTGACTACTGTATTATTTAATCGTCTGAAACAACCTGTTGTGCTAGGCTATATTATTGCTGGTGTAATTGTGGGTCCATACACACCGCCATTCGAATTTATCCAAGATCGCGAAACAATTGAAATTTTCTCACAAATCGGCGTTATCTTTTTGATGTTTTCACTCGGATTAGAGTTTAGCTTGCGCAATCTTAGCAAGGTGGGAATCTCGGCGTTAGTCGCATCATTAATCGAAATTATTGTGATGATTGTCATCGGATATTTTATCGGACAATTTTTTCATTGGACGCCTATTGATTCATTATTTTTAGGTGCAATGATAGCCATATCCTCGACCACAATTGTGGTTAAAGCACTAAATGAGTTGGGTTTTAAAAAAGAAAAATTTGTGCAACTTATTTTTGGTATTTTGATTGTCGAAGATATTTTGGCAATTGCTATACTTGCATTGCTTTCGAGTATTGCAACCAATGAATCAGTGAATTTAATGAATGTCATTGTGACATTGAGCAAACTGTTGTTATTTTTGATTGTATCGCTGACGGCTGGAATCTTAGTTGTTCCTCGCTTAATTGCTTACGTCGCAAAATTTAATAGTCACGAAATGTTACTCATCACCGTATTAGGTTTGTGTTTTGGATTTTGTCTTTTGGTGACAGAGCTTGGTTACAGTATTGTACTCGGCGCATTTATTATGGGCGCGATTATTGCAGAATCCGCAAAGCTTGCCACCATTCAAAAATTAATTGAACCTTTGCGCGATATGTTTAGCGCAGTATTCTTTGTGGCAATTGGTTTGATGTTGGATCCCCATTTATTAATAAAATATTGGGCGCCTATTTTAGTCATTACCATCGCAGTGGTGTTTGGGAAAGTTATTACATGTGCATTTGGCGCGTTCATCACTGGTCGAAACGGTAGAACTTCATTGCGTGTTGGAATGGGTTTGGCGCAAATAGGTGAATTTTCTTTTATCATTGCTGCATTCGGAATGTCAGTACACATTATCGGAAATTTTTTATATCCAGTTGCGGTAAGTGTCTCGGCATTGACGACAATACTGACGCCTTACTTGATTCGATCAGCTAATCCTTTGGCTGCGGGAATTGCAAAATTTACACCACAGCCTCTTGTTCAAATCTGTAATCTTTATACATCATGGTTAAGAAGCATTCGACTGCAAGGTGATTCATCTGCGGTTGTCAAAATTATTCGAATTAATTTTTTTAATATCTTTATCAATCTTGCAATGGTTGCTGCCATTTTTATTATATTGTCTTATGTTGCGGACTATGAATACTTGCTTAAATGGAAATTCATTAATGCGACTAACATAGATAATTTTTTGTGGTTAATCGGTTTGATTATTTCGTTACCTTTTCTCATTGTGAGTTATCGAAAAATAAAACTGCTGAGCAGATTGTTAGTCAGATATAGTCATAATCTAGAAAGTGAAGACAAGGGAAAGCTTAAAGTGAAAAGATTTATTTCTGAAATTATTTCAGCACTGGCAATGGTTGGAATTATGTTGTTTGTTTTCATGTTAAGTACCAGAATTTTACCCTCAACAGAGTTACTAGCTACATTATTAATTTTCATCACGTTGATGATCGCGTTGCTCTGGCGGTGGTTTGTACGCATGCATGTGCATTTAAAAAATCGCTTGATTCAGTCGATAAAAAAACACAAAGAATAATATTTTTTACGCCATCTTTTTTTAATAATAATGAGAAAAAAGCGAAAAATAGCTGGAAAAACAGTACTATTTCTCAAGCAGTTACAAAAAATCACTGCAATTCTTTGACATCGTGTACAAAAATGATTACACTGCGCATCTCTTGAGTTTACGGTATCGAGCAATTCGAGCCTGAAATAATAAAGATTCATTTTATCGAAGTATCTCAGTGTACTTTCAAATTAATCATAGCAATATTCTTTTAACAGTTGAAAAACAGTGAGCATTATTTTATGAAGAAAAAATTTCTATTATTTATTTTTGCATTTTTTAGTATCGTCGGTTGGGGGCCTTTCTCATTTATTAGTTCAAGTACTGTAGCGCCAATTAATCCGCATGCTGGCTTGAACCAAGAAGCAAAAGCGATTAGTGCACAAGCAACTAATCTTGATCCTGCCGTTTTAAAACTTGGTTTAACGGCATACCATAACGCACGTAAACAAGGATTGGATAACAAACAATTGTTGACGATCATTGATTATTCGAAGCCATCCAGTCAGCGCCGTTTATGGGTAGTCGATTTAAAAAATGATAAAGTCTTATTTAATACTTGGGTTGCGCATGGCAAAAATAGTGGTGGAGTTAAAGCGACATCATTTTCAAATAATCCGAGTAGTTTGAAATCAAGCTTAGGTGTTTTCGTTACATCGAATACTTATACTGGTAAACATGGCACATCATTACGAGTTGAAGGTTTAGAACATGGGA
>JBDTIZ010000123.1:0-8949 GCA_039936115.1 Gammaproteobacteria bacterium | reverse complement strand
TTGTAAAAAAACATGCGTGGATCCTTGAATCCTGTTGCCTTAACCTATCGTTTCGCCCCACGCCACCCAAATACTAAAGATACATCTTGACGCTATCTTTACTGAATTGATACGATGCGGCTCCCGCTAATAAGCAATTTTTTAATATTCCTTATCTTTTCTATTTCCAAAAACAATTCTGTTTAAAACACCGTAACACAATCATTAATTCAATTAGGACACTGTGATGAATAAATTAAGCTGTCGTGAAGTTCAAATCATACGTTATAGCGCAGTTGGCTGCTCTGCGAAAGAAATAGCAAGATTACTAGGACTGGAGCATAGAACGGTTGAAGCTTATGTAGTTAATATAAGAAAAAAATTATCCGCAAAAAATATCGCACACGCAGTCTGTATCGCCATTCAGCAAAATATTGTCAATATCAGACCTGAATAGTTTCACTCATCTTTTTTAAATTTACCGATAGCATTTCATAACACCCTCTCTTGTATTTATACAGTATGGCAAATCATCTATTTTTTCTCGATACTTTTATTGTCTCTCAATGTTGAGTGATACGCATCAATTTAGAAAAGGAAAAAATATGCAAAAACAACGAACTTTATCTTATTCAATGTCTACGAAAATATCTACTGAGGATTTGCTGAATATTTCGGCGGCAGGATCCACTCGTCTCGTAACCGATACTTTTACACATACGCTAAATGGTGGGACAGATACTTCGATTGATATTTCAGTAGATATATAACACTACTGTATTTCTACAATATTGATGCAAATTAGTTTGCAGATAATAATGTTGTTTCACACACCTACACTATCATTAAAAGGAAAAAAAATGAAAAACGAACGTATTTTATCTTACACCATGTCACAAAAATTATCTGAAGAGGATTTAAAGAGTATCTCTGCCGCTGGAACGACAGCGTCAGGCACAGCGAATGGTACCTATAATCATAATACAGGATACGACACCAGTATCGATATGACTGTAGATTTTTAATCAAAACTCCCCTGAGTAGGGGGAGTTTTCCTATGTGTTTTTGTTATGTGTAATCGAGAGTATTTTATGACAAAAGTTTTGATTCCAACTAAACCGGATGATACGCATTCTATTTATGTCCAACAAGCACTGGATAAAAAAGGGCATAAGGGTCTTCTTTGGTACACGGCCGATTTTCCTGAACAACAAAAGCATACATTTGAATTATGGGACAATAATCTGTATTGGTATTCAAGAGGAACCGAATTTACTATTAATAATAATCATGAATTTGATGTGGTTTGGGTCAGAAGGCCTCGCAGACCTGTTTTACCTACTTCAATTCACCCAGATGATAAAGAAAATGCTACCAATGAAAATGCAGCTTTCTTTAAAACATTTTGGCAGGTGATTGCACCCACTGCATTTTGGATTAATCCAATCAGTTCGCTTCAAGGTGTCAATTGCAAGTTACAGCAATTGAAACTTGCAGCAGAACTTGGGTTGAAAACGCCAGAAACGCTTATTTCTAATGATCCCACTAAAATTAAAAATTTTATCATTAATTATAAAGAAGGCGATGTCATTTATAAAACGCTTTACCCTGTTTTTTGGATGAACGAAAATGATCTTCGTCTAACCTATACTAAAGAGATAAGACTTGAGAATCTTCCCTCTAATATGGTGTTACAAAATACTCCGGGAATATTTCAAAAAAAGATACAAAAAGCATTTGAACTGCGCGTTACTTATTTTGGAGATCACGCAATTACTGTCAAGCTAAGATCACAAGAGCATCCCAAAGGTATAATGGACTGGCGCTATATACCGACACATGAGTTAATAGTAGAAGCATTTATTTTGCCAGATGACATACATAAAAAATGCAAAGCATTAATGGAAAAATTTGGAATTGTATTCGGGTGTTTTGATTTTATCGTGACTCCAGATAATGATTATTATTTCCTAGAAGTCAACGAGCAAGGGCAATTTTTATGGATTGAAGAAGTTAATCCAGACATCAAAATGCTGGATGCGTTTACAGAATTTTTGATCAATGGTTCAAGAGACTTTTCATGGAAAAAAAGTAATCGATCAGTATCATTATTAGATTTTAAAAATGATATGATCGAGATCCAAACGAAAGCGATGGAAATACACAAAGATCCGGGTATGTTTTTTTAAGTTCAATCATTAAGGAATTTTAAACAATGCAGCTATATCAACAAGGGAATTCGACCCATATCATTAATAATATATTCAAATTTTGTATGACTTCAGCTGTAACGCTTTCTAGCATTCTGATCATGCATAACGCACTCGCGGATGCAAAATTGAAACCAGTTGTAGATGTTTATAAGACAACGCAGATATCAGCTAAACAAATACAGAAGAAATTTGGACATGACTTACAAACTTTCGCAACTTTGTTTACATCACCAGAAAGCATAACCTCTGAACGAAATGCTCAGAAGATGGAAAAACTGCTCATTAAAATGACTAATAAAATTAATAAGATGGGTGATTTTTCATATGTCAGCGTCTCCCCCATTTTGTATTCAAGTAAAGAGCCTGTGTATATTACTATTGATGTGGTAGATAAAACTGATAAAACTCGATTACCTGATTTTCTACCAAAACCTAGAGAGAGTTTTACAGATCCAGATCACCTCATCAAAACATGGATGGAATATCAAACGGCAGGATTTGCAGCGAGTATTAAACACGACAACAAACCTTTGTATAAAACATGCCCTGCATTTCATTGTCTTTTTGGTTTTGAATATCCAGCGCTTAAAAAATATCAAACAACGTTTGTTACTCTCGTTCCTAAAAATAAAGGTCAATTAGTTAAAATTTTAAGAAAAGATCAGGATGAAAATAAACGCGCTGTCGCTGCATTGTTGCTTGCACATTTGAAAAACGGAAATGAAGTGTTAAAAATACTCACACCATCAATTTATGATTCAAGCTCAAATGTACGAAACAATGTTATGCGAGTACTTGCTGATACGCTATCGAAAGTTAAAACCACAGATTTCCCCATTAAGACTATAATTATCGCGATGGATTTCCCGAAAGAAACAGATAGAAATAAAGCACTAAATGTGGCTTTTGCGTTATCTTTTCAACAAAAGTATGCGCATTATCTTGCGAAACATGCTGGACCTGCATTGTTAGAGCAGTTGAAGTTATCTCAACCTAATCTTCATAAGCTTTCATATGACATTTTAGTCAACATTAGTGGTAAAAAGTTTAATGAGCGGGATTATCAAGCTTGGGAAGGTTGGATTAAGGGTAAGGCGTAATAGATTAATACTTGTAGCCCATTCAATAAAATATTAATCGGAAATTATTGTGACACCAGAGAGTACAAACACTAAGCCGCTTTTTCGAGAAAATGCAATCAATAGCATTAATTCAGCTGAAGAAATTCAGCGATGTCTGAAAGTAGTAAGTACAAGTTCATGGATAGGGATATCCATTCTTTTATCAGTATTAATAGGTATTTTAATATGGAGTGTTTATGGAGAAGTCACAATGGTTGTTATGGCAAATGGAATTATTATTCCCCTAGATCAACTACAGCAAACAGAAAAATCATTAAAAGATAATTTGACTAGCTATAAGGAAAGGGTAGCGCTATTAAAAAACTTGCTGCAGCAAAAGAAGGTATTATTTATTAATCATTATTTAACTATAGTTGATTTTTCAAAAGCACAAGAAGAGTATCTTTCAGCAAAAGAGGAGTTAGCGAATATGGCAAAAGATATTGATGTCAATACTACTAACCTGAAATCTGATAAAAAGACTACTAATTCTGGCAATTTCTTTGCTTTAGCTTTTGTAAATCACGCTGAAGGTAAAAAAATATCACCTGATATGGAGGCTTATGTCTTACCTAGTACAGTAACGGTTTACGACTATGGTTATATCAAAGGTAAAGTCTCTAGTGTATCTGAATATCCAGTATCAAAAGAAACGGCCTATTCGTACTTGGGTAATAAAAGCCTAGTAGATGAATTTTTTTCAAGAGGAACACCTATTATGCTTAAACTGGAATTGCGCAATAGTGAAAAAAATAAAAACCAATTTGACTGGACTTCAAAAACAATTTCTTCAGTGGTAATTAGGCCAGGTACAAAAGTTGACGTGAAAATTATTTATAAAAAAAGCTCTCCACTGCAGTTGCTTGTGGGGCGAGTGGGTCAGTTTAAGTAACATATTGTGACCTTAAGCTTGTGCGCTGACGCTCTTTACTATTTTGTCACCCTCTGCAGTTACCAGGCATCTTTTACCGTCCTTCACTTGTGATCTCGCCCTTGCTTGTTTACGTCACCCTTGCAAGTTTCTGTCACCCCGCACTTGTTGCGGGGTCCGGGCTTTAAATGATAAAAAAATTCATTATTACATTTCGTAATTACGCTCAACAGCCTAATAACCTAATATTTATCTTCACAAAGAAATATAGATGAACCCTATCAAGCTATTTAAAGGAAAATTCAATCCCTATAACGGCGTTAAAACACCCGTTATCCTACAGTACATTGATACAGAATGTGGAATCGCTGCACTTGCCATTATATTGTCATATTACGGGACTGACCTGACGCTCGAATCGTTAAGAGAACAGTGCGGCACATCAAGAGATGGTTGTAAGGCAATTACACTTTTAAATGTGGCAAAAAATTATGGATTCAATGCCGACGCATATAGAATTGATTTGGAAGATATTAAATCCTTAACACAACCCGTCATTGCATTTTGGAATTTTAATCATTATGTTGTAATTGAAGGAGTTGGGTATCGTAAGCTATTTATCAATGATCCTGCATGTGGTCCGATCACAATAAGTTTTGATGAATTCGATAGGGCATTTACAGGTGTAATCATTGTCCTTTCACCCACATCAAATCAAATAAAAATGAAAAAAAGTTCTTCATTAACCGTATTGCTTAAAGAATGGATCTTTCATTTTTATCGAGAATTGTTTTATATCTTAATTTGCTTACTAATTATAATTTTTTGCCCCCTTCTGAACTCAACCTTAGCTACAGTTTTTGTTGATCATTGCATCATTGCAAATGACTTAAGTTGGCTACCCGCAATTGCATTTTTGTCGTTGGCTTCAACAGCAATTTTTATAAATGCCACAGCCTCGCAAAAATGGCACCAGTTCAAGTTAGGTACAAAAACAAGCATTGTAAAATCAGCTTCTGTCTTGTTACATATTTTAAAACTTCCTATGTCTTTCTATTCATTAAGGCAAAAAAGCGAAATAATTTCGATTGTTAACAGCGCCGAGCGAATTGTTAACCTTCTTTTTAAATCAACAACCACTATATTTTTTAGTCTAATTACTACAGTTGTTTGTTTATTTTTTATGTTTAAATTGGATAGGCTATTATGTTTTGTATCTATCATTTTAGTGATGAGTTCATGTTTGATTTTTATCTTAATATCAAAATTCAATTTTTCATTAGAAAAATCCTTGCTGGTGGCGCACGGAAAGGTTTATAGCCAATCTATGTCTAATATTAAAAATATTGAAACAATTAAAGCCTGTGGACTAGAAGAGAATAGTTTGCATCGATGGTATGGATTATTTTGTCAAAAAATTTCTTGGCAAGATAAATCAAACACGCTTTCACTAGGAATATCCGCCATTAACAATTTTTCTGATTCATTATCTATGTTATTAATTTTAGGTTTAGGTGGCTATCAAATTGGAAATGGAATAATCTCTGTTGGAAGTCTAATGGCTTATTATTCTCTTCATTTATTTTTTTATAATAATCTGAACTCTTTATTTTCTGCTGGTAAAGAAACACAAAGCATCATCACATCACACGATAGAATGAATGATATTTTAAACGCGAAAGTTGATCAACGCTTTGTGAGTAAGGCGGTGGTTAATGCTGAAGTTAATGCTGGAGGCAATTACCCGGCAATTCTTTGTAAGAACATTAAATTTAGATATAATAAAAATTCTGTCATTATTCTAGATGAAATTAATTTAGAAATTAAGCAAGGCCAGCATGTTGCTTTTGTAGGAAATACTGGATCTGGTAAATCAACACTCGCAAAGTTATTGTGTGCTTTGTATTCACCAACTAACGGGGAAGTTATTCTGTTTGGAAAGGAAATTTCAACGTATTCATCAGATGAGCTGGCACAAATAATTTCATATATGTCCCAAGACGTCACACTTTTTTCAGGCACGCTTCAAGAAAACATTACTCTGTGGCAGTCATCAATCCCAGCAGGTCAAATTCAAAGTGCTGTAGAAAATTCTTGCTTAAATGAGTTAATTGAGTTGAGAGGATTAAATGGTCGAGTGGAGGAGTGCGGAGCTAATTTTAGTGGTGGTGAAAAGCAACGAATCGATTTAGCGAGAGCGCTGATTAGAAACACCCGCATTGTAATTTTGGATGAATCAACTTCATCACTTGATGCTGAAACTGAAAAAAAAATCGTCACAAATCTTAGAAAAAATAACAAAACCATTATTTATGTAGCGCATCGTTTATCATCAATTAAACATTGCGATCAAATTATTGTAATTGAAAATGGCGTTATCGTGGAGCGGGGCACGCACGCTAATCTACTTGCAAATAAACACTATTATTATCAGTTGTCCCAGCGTGAGAAAATGTAAATGACAATTAAAAGCGAATTCTTAAAAAAATTATTGTCGCAAGTCAAAGAAAATAATCAAACAAATAACTTATTAATTAAATGTTTAAATCAAATTGCTTATATTATGAATTTTACTCTTCAATGGCATTATATAAATGATCTTGAGCAAGTAAATTTAAATAATATATCTTTTGTTGAGCAATCTTTAGAAATATTATTTTATCGCGTTTCTGTGTCATCAATGGACAATTTTTCAAATTTAACCGCTCCAGTTTTGTTTCAATTAATTAATGACGATAATCTATATGTGGCCGTGAAAAGATATTTCGGTAAGCTGATACTTTATGATGCAAAAAATAATTTCTACAAAACTATTCGAGTAAATGAAAATAAATTACCTATAGAAAAGGCATGGCAATGTTGCCCGGTTCATTTTCCTGTATCAACGCGCTATAAAGATTTAATTAAATTTATTTTAAGTCATTTTAAAAGCTCTATCCTAATATCTTTGATATATGGCATTGCTATTTCGATAACAACCTTGTTAATATCGATGATTTCAGGGTATGTTTTCGAGCATATTCATGAGGTACATCAAGCTAACTTTTTAATTATTTATGGTGCATTCTTTTTTTTAGTTTTGTCAAATGCAGCTATTTCCTATCAAAATGACCTGCACATTAAAATGCTTAATACCAAAGCTTTATTTTTAATTTTACCTAGTGTTTGGCGACGTATATTTAATCTACCTATTTATTCATTGCGAAAATTTATGTCCGGTGATTTAGTGCAAATCATTTCTGATTTTGAAATGACAATTGCTACCCTAATCAAATCTAATATCGCATTGCTTTACTGTGTTATGTCACTTGTTTTAATGTTTGTGTATATGGTTTATTGTTCGACGTGGATTGCATGTTTGTATTTAATTGTTTGTATTCTATTTTTTGGAATTAAGTTATACATTTTGCCCGTTAATATAAAATATATTTCCGCTCAAGTTTCGGAACAAGGAAAGCTAACATCTTTACTAAATGAATCTTTATTGCAAATTGATAAGATTCGCACCTCAAATAGTGAAATAAAAGTATTCAATAGATGGTTAGAGGGTTTGCTGAAAGTTAAGCTTTATGCCGAAAAATACACCAAAACCGAAATTATTCTTTGGGCATTGGAAGCTGTTATTCCATTGGCATTACTATTGCTATTTTATTTAATGTTATATCTAACTCCTAAAAAACCTGACAATTATTATTTACTACAATTTATGATTTGCGCAGGCCAATTTACTGGAATCTTTCAAAAATTATCGTCTGAATTAATGACATTTATTCATTTGTTACCTGGTTTGTTAAGACTTCAACCCTTGTTGTCTGAAACATCTGAAATTAAAACTATTCAGCACACCCAATTTAAATTCAGTGGTAATATTTGTGTATCTAATCTTTATCTTGCTTATGCGGGCTCTAGAAAATGGATATTAGAAGATATTTCCATGCAAATTAATCAGGGTGAGTTTATTGCGATTATTGGAAAATCAGGTGCTGGCAAGTCGAGTTTCTTAAGAGTGTTAATTGGCCTCGAGTCGGAATCTTCAGGTACTATCTTGCTTGATAATATCAATATTCAAAATTTAAACTTTAGCCAAGTGCGCAAACAATTCGGCGTTGTTTTACAATCAACTAGTATCTTAGCAGGATCAATTTTTTCAAATATTTCTGCCAACAAAAAATTAACGATGGAGGATGCTTGGCGATTAGCTAAATGGGTTAATCTTGATAATGACATTAACTTGATGCCTATGAAGATGCATACCTATATTTCTGATAATGCGAGTGACTCCATTTCAGGCGGACAAAAACAAAAAATATTACTGGCTAGAGCGTTGGCGACTAATCCATCATTACTGTTATTGGATGAAGCAACATCTGCTCTCAATGCCAATAGCCAGGCTATTATTTATACTAACTTAAAAAAATTAAATATTACTCGCATAGTGATAGCTCATCGTCATAGTACTATCGTTGATGCGGATAAAATTTATGTATTTGACCAAGGTAAAATTATTGATAGTGGAACGTTTCAGGAATTATTTTTGCATAAATAATTAGATGCTGTTGACAGTTAAGTAATGAATGCTGTTATCCGAAATGACCTGCATTGGCTTTATTGCACGGCACTTGGTTTGTCACTCTGCACTTGCCTTTGTCACTCTGCACTTTACCTTGTCACCCCGCACTTGTTGCGGGGTCTGGAATATGAAACATAAATATAGTCATTAAAAAAAATAAAAATGTATTTTTTATTATTTAAAGCCCGGACCCCG
>JBDTIZ010000122.1:0-6830 GCA_039936115.1 Gammaproteobacteria bacterium | reverse complement strand
CGAAATCTAGCTTTTTTCGCATAGGTTGCCACAATTGGGCTCCAGGAAATCAGAGCTGTAAAAACGTAGGTGGATTAGGTGCGCTTTTTGCACCGCAATCCACCTACGTTTTAGCTTCAGCAGACTTAGGAGTAATGATTTGACACGCGTACGTATGTCCTTATGGTAATTATATAAGTGTCACTATTCTTTGACGAGATTCCATCATTGTAGAAGTTAACATCTCTACTGACGAATTACCTTTTACAGCCGTCTTGCCCAGCGTTTTTGCGGCAGCAGTCAGAGTCTCCTGCAACATCTCTAACGCAAGAAAATATTCAATATTTTTGCAGGCTTTAGTTTTGAATGTTTCCATAAGTAAACGTATCAACTCCACTGAATTATCACTATGGTGAGTCTTAATCAAAGAACATTCTTGTTGTAGCGCAATATAGTTTACTAGTTTAACTAGGAAGGGTCTTAATTTTTTTGGGAGACTCGAAGGTTTGCTTTGAATTATTTCATTAATATCTGCATTTTTGATAATTTTTTTCAAATCATCTGACGCAATTGTATCACTTAGGATAGCGCCTGATGAATGCATCAATAGATACTCTAGTCCAGCAAGAGTATTGTTTACATATAATTTATCTTTATCAGGTTTTGCTTCACCAGCAGGCATAGGTGTAATATCATAGCCAATGATACGCTCACAAAACATAAAAATATTTTCCACTAAAAAATTATCTTGTGCGGGCAAGCTAGCAACGACATCATGAGCAAGATCTAAAGTTTTCAATAGAAGATTCTGGTTAGTAAAGAAAATATCTTTTCCGCTATCATCATCACTGTAGCTCGTCGAATCTTGGGTGAATGTAATAGCAGTATTTTCCAGATCTAGTTTAGCTTTTAATAACTCTTCGACAAATTTAATTAAATACATTATTTGCCTAAAATTGAGTTGAAAATTTAACTTACCCAAACAAAGATGAATTTTTTTTATTTTCATTATTTTTAATCCGGGACAATGCGTTCGTAAAGCATAAAGTGCTTCTTCGAAAGGACTTGGGCTTGAAAAAAAACTGGTTCTTGTTGCGCGTGTATTAGGAGGAGAAGGTGTCCGAACAGCTTCTTCTGCAAGATCGATGGTCATGACTTTATTAGCTAACTCTACGTTTCGTACAATTCCCGTGGGAACGGAGATATTGAAATAACAATTTTGCAATTTTGTTAAATGTTCATTTAATCTTTTATCTTCTAAAAAAAGTTTTTTAACTTTTACTTCGTAGAATTTAATAGACTCTTCCTGGCTTTTTATTTCTTGATTATTCCATCCATGCTGCGTATCTGATTTAACTGCTTTAGCAGCAATGATTAAAGTGTGTAATTTGCTTATCATGTCTTTCAAGCGACTTTTTTCTGTGCTTAACTCAGTCCATCTTTCACAAAGAATTTCTCCAATCGCGGCATCAGTAGTCTGAATAGTAAGCCAGGGAGCAGTAAGAGTGGGTAATTGATACGTAACATATAAGTCATCGAGTTTAGCGGTATACGCTTCTATAAGTTGTTTAGAAGCTTCAACTCTAACTCCTACATCCGTGTTATTTGCAGTAATTTTAACAGCAGCATGTTCGGGAGAACTATCAACAAAAGCTTGTAACAATGCTTTGACCATGTGTGGAGAAAGCTCGCTCTCTGAAGTGATGCTAGTGCTAACTTCTCTTTTATGTTCAGAATCTTTAGGTACTACTAAAAAATTTCCACTTCCAATTTCATTTCCCTCATCATCCTTAGGCATACTGTCCTCCTTCCTTAGTTTTAGAAATACAATACGATCGCTGAATAAAATTTTTTAAAATAAATTCAGATGAAATATTAAGAGACATCAAGATAGTTAAGATTTTGATGAACGTGTAAATTTAAGTTATCTTAGCTCATCTTTTTCTATCGTGCTATCTTTGTCCAGCTTTGCTCTTTATTACACTGAACAATTGATCAAAAAATGTTATAAACAACACTGAAGCATCAATTTTCAGACCTCTATATGTTATAGATTGAAGAATTTTTTCATCGCTCTAGGGTCTCTTGACAATTGAGTATAATATCCCATTTGAATGCTGTCATCCTTCGCTCAGGATGGCAGTATAATTGGAGATTTTATTCAATTATCAATAGCACTAGTCATTAGTGGGAAGCGTAAAGACAATAGGGAATTTGTCTGACAAAATTTAGGGAAAAATAAGTGAAAAAAATTTCATGGCTTGTTTTATTATGCGTTGGCTTCTTTTCCACAGCTTTTGCAGCAGAGCGAGTCGTTAATTTAGTTGTCGGATACAAAACGGTTTCCTTCGCTGGTAAAGCTGTAAAAGCGATTGCTGTGAATAATCAAATTCCAGCACCGACGTTACATTTTAAACAAAACGATCATGTGATTATCAATGTGTATAACCAACTTGATGAAACGACAACGATACATTGGCATGGTGTTCTGGTTCCTTGGCAAATGGATGGTGTGGAAGGAGTTAGTCAGAAAGGAATACCGCCTAATGGTGTTTTTCATTATCAATTTATTCTCAAACAAGCAGGGACTTACTGGTACCATTCCCATAAAGGTTTGCAGGAACAGCAAGGTTTGTACGGGTCTTTTTTAATTGATCCGCCAACGTTGCCTCGTTATCGCTATACAAAAGATTTTGTCATTGTTTTATCGGACTGGAGTAACACGGCACCTCAACAAATTCTTTTGAATCTGAAAAAAGAGGGAGATTTTTACTCGCCGCGATTTCCGTTACAACCTTCACTCACAAAGTTTATCCATGATTATAGTGCTGGAACCAGTGCAGAACGAAAAAAAATAATGTCTGATTATAAAATGATGCAGCAAATGCGTATGAGCATTTATGATATCAGTGACGTTGCATACGATAGTTTTTTATTAAATGGTCAACCTAAAACAATGCCGTGGACTGCGCGTGTAAAAGTGGGTGATGTCGTGCGGCTACGTTTTATTGGAGCAGCTAGCGGTACTATTTTTCACGTGAAAATACCCGGTTCTACGTTACAGATGGTACATGTAGAAGGTAATGATGTTAAACAACAGAGTGTAGATGATTTTAACATTGCACCAGGTGAAACTTATGATGTGTTGGTTAAAATTAAAAAAAATAAACCCTATCTTATTTATGCTGAATCGGCTGATACAGTCGGTGCTGCTTTTGGTGCTTTAACCACAGCAGATTACCAGTATATTAATTACCAGCAAGTGACACCTTTTCCAGAGCCTTTACCTGTCATTAGAAATAGTCTGACAATGGATCATCCTATGTCCATGAGTCATTCAGAAAAAATGGTGATGCAGACAGAACCATCTATCATAGGCGATAGACTTTTTGCAGATAGTTCTATTCAAAAAACAATAGGAACTAAATATCAAAATTTAACGGCAGCTGTTAAAACGAACGATCCCAATAAACCAGTGTATCGTGTCATTAAGATGGAATTATATGGCTATATGGATCGATTTATTTGGTTTATCAATGGCGTGCCGGAATACAAAGCGCATCCTATTATTTTAGAATCTAACAAACGTTATCGAATTGTTTTCACCAATCCATCGATGATGCATCATCCTATGCATATTCATGGACACTGGTTTATTTTACGTAACGGCCATGGAAGATTTGATCCTTTGCTACATACGATTGATGTGCCACCGGGCGCAACAGTGACTGCAGATATTGATACAGATGCAAGCGGTCAATGGATTTTTCATTGTCATCTTCTCTATCATATGGTGACGGGAATGGCGCGAGTTTTACAATATGCAAGTTTAATTGAGCTGACAAAAAAAGAAGTTAAACCACAAGATGTAGTCAAGCAGACCGCTTATGTAAATCGACCTATTGTCAGAGTAGATGAAGTCAGACCGATTGATTCATCACTCGTACGGCATCCTATGGCACATCCAATGAATTTCTATTTCGCAAATTTTTTAGAGTTAGGTGAAGATCCATTTCATAATACACAACAAATGACATTTAAAGGTTTGTACGGACGTGACTATAACAAATTGGAATTATTTACTAATGATGCTGAAGTCGATCAAGGCAGAGTAGAAAATGCTGATGTCGATATCTTTTATTGGCATCTGCTCGATCAGTTCTGGTCGATCAAAGGCGGCGGCAATTATGTTTATCGTCCTGCAAAAACACCTTATTGGCAACCTGGAATTGGTCTAGAAGGTTTAATGCCGTATTTTATCGAGACGAATCTGAGAGGCTATACACACAGCGGCAGTATAAAAATAGACGTTGAATTTTCACGTGATACACAAATCACCAATAATTTTTTTATGGGTGCAGGTATTCGGGGAATCTTCGCATCGAAAACAGTAACTCAGGCGGAGTATGGGAGCGGTGTCAATCAAACGCGTTATAGCATCAGGCCTTATTACCGTTTGATGCCTGGTTTGAATGTATTTGCTGAATATGAGCATCAACGTAATTATGGCGTATTTAAAAAATTGCAAATTAGTGATGGAGAATCTGCGGTGCAGAATGTGCTAACCTTTGGCTTGTCATTAATATTTTAATATCGATTAGCTAGAACTTTTGCGCCTTACTGGAGGACTTGCAGCCTCTATAGCTTTGGCTTCTACCTCGAGTGGCTTTGGTAAAACAATCTCTAAAATGCCACAAACACGTCTAATAGCCATAGAGCGGATTGCGCCAGCATTAACTTGCTGCGATATTTCTTCTAGTACTTTTTTTAAATTTTTTGTAGTTTTTTCAGGTAGACCATCATCTGGTTTAAACCATATGTGTAAATGCTTATTAAAAAACTTTTCTACATCCGGGTGACTTGCAATATCGATAGTTTTTTTATATTTTTTATTGTATTGGTAGGCCATTAGCTGAATAAGATGAGTTACTGCAATTTCTTTCTCACTTCTTGCGGAACTAAAAAAAGATCCACTATGCTTCAAGGTGGTATTGTAATAATCAATCAAATAAGAGAATGCGGTAAGAATTATTTCACCTGATGAATCGCCTTTATGTCTTTGTTTCATGATGGTCACCATTTGATATTCGATATTAATTATAGGTATATCAGATTTGATTATAATTGAGAAGATAGTCTTTATCCCAACTCTATGATTAGATAACAAAGAAATATTAAGTAATTTTATAATAAAGATATATACTTATAGATGAGAGAGAATCTTTTGACGGGAGTCGCAGTCATGGATAGTAAATGTGTAAAAGCTAAATTAAGTGCTTGTTCGTTTGGTCTTGCGATTGGTATCACCAATGGCTTGTTTTTAATGCTGTTTGCTTGGTTAGGATGGTGGTTAGGCTACGGTCTTTCTTTGATTGATATGCTAGCTACTATGTATTATGGATATGGGGCAAGCTTCATTGGTGGTATTGCGGGCGCATTCTATGGCCTACTGGATGGATTTATTTTTGGATTCATCGCAGGATCTGTATATAATTATTGTATTTCTAGATGCTGCAAATCGGCAGATATGAAATAGAAATAATTGCTTAAGCTTAGCTATAGTTTGCTACAAGTTCATCTGCTAATGCAGCGGTTAGGTTATTCATCCTTTAAATTTATCTCTTGTCGATTAAACATGATTATTAATCGATTGTTTGTTACTCAATAACTATTTATACTCAAATGGGATTAACATTTTAAAGGATTATACTATGTCAATTAGCTTTAATCGCAATATTGGTTTTATCCTTCTCGCTATTTATTTAATTTTAGTTGGCGTTATTGCCTTGGTTCCTGGATTAGTTATTCCAGGCATTTTGACAGGTATACTTGCAATTGCAGCTGGTGTTTTTATTCTGATTGGCAAGTAACAAAATTTAGAGTGTTAGAATGTTCCGTATAATGCTACTTTCATTGCTCTTATGTTTTATGAATCTCGCTTATGCGGAACAACAATTATTACCCGCAATTACTGAATCTATCCCAGTTTTTGAATTGAAAGAGTATCCAAATTCATCTGTATCTGTGCAACAACTTATTACAATCGCATCAGATCTGTCACAGAAAAAATTAACTTATTTGTACGGTTCTTCTGATCCCAAAAATGAAGGAATGGATTGCTCTGGCACGATTCATTTTCTATTAAACAAAGTGACAAATAAAGATGTGCCAAGACAGGCAGATGAAATGTACACGTGGGCTGAAAAAAAAGGTCACTTATATAAAGTCACCCAACAGGATTTTAGTTCGCAGGAATTTTCAAACTTAAAACCAGGCGACTTATTGTTTTGGTCAGGTACTTATAATGTGAAGCGCAATCCACCGATTACGCATGTGATGATTTATTTAGGTAAAAATAGCCAGGACAAGCCACTGATGTTTGGCGCAAGCGATGGTAGAAGGTATAAGGGTAAAAAAATACGTGGTGTGAGTGTATTTGATTTTGAATTACCGAATGATAAAAGTTTAGCAAAATTTGTTGGATATAGTTGTGTGCCGGAATTAACGTGTGATGAAAGCGTAGTGCAGGAATCTAAACCAAATTGACTGGATACTGCGGAAAAGCCGCGGTACGACGGCAGTGAGGAAGAAGTCTAGTTATTAGCGAATACACTGTTTATGATGGCGGTAGAACCGATCTCTAACCGCAGTCGTATATTGCATAAATCTGATTACCACAAATGTAGTAATTCACCCAACCTGCACCCGCCGTCATTGCGAGCGCGAGCGAAGCAACCCAGGTTTTATTGCCCCTTAATAAATATATGAGCCTAAACTTAAAGTTAGATTTTATGCATTTTCCTACATCGCAAGGGGCAATAAAACCTGGGTTGCTTCGCTCGCGCTCGCAA
>JBDTIZ010000121.1:0-6825 GCA_039936115.1 Gammaproteobacteria bacterium | reverse complement strand
GCACTTCATTCTGCGGAAGCGACTCTTTCTGGCATTGAGCTTTGCGGCATGCTGAAGAAAGGCCAGCATATTAACGCAGAAAATATTTTTGCATTTCAACAATTTTATGCATTAGCAGCATAGTTGCGCCTAGGGGAAATACGTTCGGATATTTTCACCCTAAAAATTAAATTTGCGACAGGACCGGTCCAATCACAGAGCGAAGTTCAGTACAATCCAGGGGTGACATATATCTTAAATACAAAGCAATACATCCATGTTTTTCGCATGGTTTAAGAAAAATAATTAGTTGGAGAAATGTATGAATATTATTATTACTGGCGCAACAGGATTCGTGGGGCGTAATTTGATACCGGTGTTGTTGAAGAATCAGCATCAAATAACCATCGTAGGACGTAGTGTTCATAAGATCAATAACATATTCAAAGAAAATATTACCAGATTATCATGGAGCCAGCTAAATCAAATATCTCCGGACGATTTTGATGTTATTATTAATCTTGCAGGCGAAAATATCGCGCAAAATCGTTGGACTAAGAGGTCAAAAAAACTAATAAAAGAAAGTCGAGTAAATTCAACAATGAAAATAGTCACTTGGTGTCTAACAGCAAAAACCAAAAAACCTCACCTTTACAATGCAAGTGCTATCGGAATTTATGGTTTACAGCAATCAGGAGATAATCTTTCGTTCACACAGACTGAATCTGCGTCTATCTCCTTTGATAAGCCAAGAGATTTTTTAAGTGAAGTAGGGCAAGCTTGGGAAAATGCAGCTATGCCAGCTGTAAATGCAAATTTTCCTGTAACTTTTATGAGATTTGCTGTTGTATTAAAACGCCATGAAGGAATATTAAAAAAATTAGAATTGCCATTTTCTTTGGGATTGGGAAGTGTTTTGGGCGATGGTCAGCAAGCATTCACTTGGATTCATATAGATGATTTGATAAGAGCCATCCTATTTTTAATCGACCATCCAGAAATAATTGGCGCTGTCAATTTATCAGCTCCAGAATGTATATCACAAAAAAGTTTTTCAGAAATTCTAGCCCATGCGATGCACCGTCCTTTATTTTTAAAAATGCCAGCAAGAATGATAAAAATATTGTTCGGACAAATGGGAGAAGAGTTGTTGTTAGGTGGACAAAATGTTTACCCAGAAAGATTAAAGCAATTAGGGTTTAAATTTTTATATCCTAATTTACACTTAGCACTAGCACATGAAATGAAATAAATTCTCGGTAATTTTAACGCATTTTACAGTTAAAGTGTGTAGAAAATGGAGCGTCTATACTTGCATGAAGAAGATTGCAGTACGATTTATTCTTGCATGTACACACCAATTATTTGTGAAATATTCATTATTTGTAACAATAGGGTTATTAGAAGCAAGTGGCTACAGTGCCAATTTTTTGTGCTCAGAAATAAGGTTTTTAAGCTCATTAATTGGTACTGGTCGAGAGAAATAATATCCTTGGATTTCATCACAATCTTCCTGTTTTAAAAACTGAAGTTGTTCTAAGGTTTCTACACCTTCAGCAATAACTTTTTTATCCAAGCTATGACACAGTGTTATAACAGCTCTCACAATGGCAATACTGTTTTTATTGTTCGGTAAGCCGTCGATAAATGACTTGTCAATTTTAACGGTATGAGCAGGGATGTGAAGTAGATAATTTAGCGAATTAAATCCCGTACCAAAATCGTCTAATGATATATAAAATCCCATTTTTATTAATTTATTGAGTAGGTTTAAATCATATTTTGATTTATTTAAAGCAACGTTTTCCGTGATTTCAATTTCAATCAGTTTGGGATTGATATTAAATTCTTGCATCAAGTTTTTTATATATGAAATGATATCATTTTTTGGTTTAAAATGTTGCGGCGAAATGTTGATAGCTATTAACCCTTTCCCATTGGGATTCATTGGCCAATCATTTTTAATAAGAGCAAAAACTTCACGCAATACCCATTCGTCTAGCTGTAAGATTAGCCCAGTTTCTTCTGCGAGGTGAATGAAATCAGCAGGCGATAACAATCCTTTAAGAGGATGCTGCCAGCGAATCAGTGCTTCAACTCCGGCAATTTCACCGGTTATTAAATTGACTTTGGGTTGGTAATATAAAATAAATTCATTATTGATCAGTGCATGACGTAAAGAAGTTTCTAAAAGCAATTTATCATGCGTAATATTTGATATTTCAGAAGAAAAGAAAGTAAAATTATTTTTTCCAGTCTGGATGGATTGATTAAGGGCAAGATTTGCTTGTTTAAATAAAGTGTTGATATCATTTTCACTGAGTGCGTTAATTGTGATACCGATATTAACAGATAGAAAAATATCTTCGTGATTTATAAAAAAAGGTTCATCAAAAAGGTCTAAAATTACATGAGAAAAATCAATTATTTCTTCAACTTTACGATAAGTCAAACAAAATGCAAATATGTTTGTTTCATATCGCCCGAGTTGATCATCAGGTTGCGGTGTAACTTTACGCAGCCTTTCCACTATCCTTTCCAATAAAAAATTACTGGATTCAAACCCCATCGTGCTATTTATAATGTTAAAATTATTTATTTCAAGTAGTAGAATAGAGATCGTATCTGCTGATTTTAACAATATTTTTTTAATTTTATCTTTTAATGCGGACTGGTTAAGCAAAAAGGTTTGTGCATCATGCCGAGAAACATAGATTATCTGGTCTTGCGTATGTTTTTTTCCAATAAATAAATTAATTTCTTCATTAATTTTTTCCAGTATGTTTATTGTTATTTCATCTGGTTTTTTAATTTCATGACTAAAAAAATCTAATACCCCAATTATGTCATTATTCATGAATAAAGGTATACCTACGGCACTATTGAATCCTGCTTGAGCTGCTTCTATTGTTCTCAATAATTCTACGGATTCAATATTCTCTACCCAAATAAGCTTCTTCTGGTTCCATATTTCACCAGGTAGAATATCGCCGGGTTTGAATATAATAAGCTGACTTTTTTTGTCAAATTCAGAGGTAAAATCCCTTTCTGTATTATCCCAAATATTAACACTTCGTAAAACATTTTCTTCCTTATCAATCAACCACATTTCACCATAGTCCCACTTGAATGCGACACATATGGTTCGCAACAGATTTGGTACTATGATAGCTAAGTCTTTTTTGTTATCTAATATATTTTTAATCTCCTTTAAAATAATCTTTGTTTTTTGTTCCCGCTTATAACCTGTTATATCAGTAGATATTCCTAATATATTGACAAGTTCGCCATTTCTATTTTTGAATTTGAATCCTCGGGTATATATCTGGCGCAAATCACCATCTGGACGCTGTATAGTATATTCAAACGTCACGTTAGGCGTATTTTCATCAGTTAATTGAAGTAGGGTATTTTTAACCCTATTTTGATCTTCTGGGATGATGGATTCAAACCATTCCTGAGGGTTATTAAGCAAATTTAATCTAGATCTTCCCCATATTTCATCATATGCAGCACTAACATAAATTGTTTTTGATAAGTCAGGAGTTGAGCGCCAGAATACTTCCGTTATATTTTCAGTGAATTCTCTAAATAGTCTCTCGTTTATATTGCTGTCACTTTTGTTAAAGACACCTATCCGCCAGAGAATTACATTCGATGCAATAATTAAAAAAAGACTAAATGAATAATTTATTAAGTTGGGTGTCTGAATTAATCTTCCAATATAAATGAATATATAAAAAAACATTGCATTAATGGCAACGGTTCCAAATAATTTCAAGAACCCTCTATAAATTTGAATCATATTACTCAAATGCATAAAACGATTGCTCCCTTTTAACGAAAAGGTGCTGAAACCACCCTGTCTCGACCAGATGATTTTGCCTTATAGAGCGCTAGATCCGCTGCAGCAATTAAGGACCGCCCTTCAGAACCATTATCTGGATAGACGGCAATACCCGCGGAAATTGAAATTGCAGGTAAGACTTTACCAGAATATTCCACTTTCATTTTTTTGATTTCTGTACGCAATACTTCGGCTTTTTGTTGTGCGGCAGCTTTATTTGTATCGGGTAATAAAATTAAAAATTCTTCCCCGCCGTATCGATAAATATAATCAAATCCCCGAAAACAAATTTTCAAAAACTTTGCAAATTCAGTCAATACATGATCGCCTGCTTGATGACCAAAATGATCATTGACCTGTTTAAATAAATCTATATCTGCTAGTATAATTGTTAAATTTTTGGAGTTACGTTTAGCTCGATTCAATTCAATTTCTAGTTGTTGATCTAGGTAAAGGCGATTTAATAAGCTTGTTAATGGATCATGCATAGCTTGTACTTGTAATAAGTCTTGCAACTGTTTATTTACTACTGTCGATCGAATAAATTCCGCTGCATTTATATCGTGCGTTGTCCAAGGAGCTGCATTATTTGTAATTGTTTGCATGAATCTTTCGAATGAATCGCGAGGAGAGTATTCATTGCCATCACATTTTAAAGACCCCATTGGGTTTCCAGCCCAAAAAATTGAACGAATCAGCTCTGGACGATAAAATATCATATAATGATTTTGCAATCGTGTGATGGGAACAACTAATATGCCACATGCTTTTTCTTTGTAATCCATACTAGGCTTAAATGTTAAGGGTAGAGAGGAAGTTGAGAAAGATAATTGAATAGGAGATGCTTTTAACCATTCTATTAAATTCATGATCTGATCATGAGTCGGCGTTTCACCATAGCTGAGTAAATTATTTTGAAAATAAATTGACATACCTACCACGCCAACGAGTTCCATAATGTTTTGATGATAGCAATCTAAAGCAGAAAGCAGGGAGCCTTCTTTATAAATATTTTCTGTTAAAGAGCTTAGTAATTCTGCTGTTCTATGTTCAAATAGATATTCTTTAGAGCATTCAAGTGATGCAACCTGAATACCTAATGTATTTCCTATCAACATTAGGATAAGTCTAGAATTTACGGATAAATATTTATTTTTTTTATGGTGACAAGCAATCAATCCCCATAATTTACTATTGTGAATAATTGCAATTGAAGTGGCAGATACGACACCCATATTTTTTAAATATTTTATGTGAACTGGCGCAACCATTCTTAGTGAGGTACCGCTTAAATCTAAATAATTTTTAGTCACCGCGTTTATTTCAGGTATTATTTTTTCTAATTTATAATCAATCGTGGGGATGTATCGTAAATTAACCTTAAGATACATGGCGCGCACATTTTGTGGAATATCAGTTGCGGGAAAATGTAACCCTAAATAAGACTCCATGTCATTTACAATCGTTTCACCTACTACAACACCCGAATGATCATGCTCATCAAATTGATAGATCATAACTCTATCAAAACCAGTGATTCTTTGTATTTCATCACATGTGCTCTGCATGAGCGCTTGCATGTTTTGACTGCTTGTAGTTAATTTCATGCCCCCAACAACACGTTGCATTAAATCAAATAAGCTATTGTCTTCGATATCATTTTCAATAAGTAGTTCAATTTCGAGAATAGTTCCTTCAGGTACTTGATGTGCGCATACCCAAATTTTGATTTTATTTTGCGGGGATGTCCAATCTACTCGTTTATAAATATTGTCTTTTTTTATTAGCCAGGCAGCAATATTTTCATTGATATCTTCCGATTCTAGAAAAGCACAAACAGGTGAATTTAACAATTGCTCAACTGTAGTATCTAGTAAGCTTGGGATATTCTCGCTGTATTGCACAACTCGCAAGCTTGGATCAAGAACAAGAAGACCTCCATGAGACTGAATTTGATTAAATTCACTTATTTTAATATTGTCACAAAAATTTTTAGAATCTACGGGTGTTATTAGTTCATTACTCATTCAAATACACTCCCTCTTGTATGATTCCTATTGGTGTTAATATATAATTTTATTTTCCATGCATTCATAAAATCGATACATTGTCTCAATTGCAGAATGAACGATCTTATTTTGTTGTTCAGTATCGCTAATGTTACGCAAGTTCAAGCAAAAATCATTCCACATTACTTTGGTCATATCGCCATAACCATAAAAATATCTGCCACCTCGATCTGATGTGATCTGTAATTGAGTTTTTAGCATTTTAGTAATTACCTGGGCGCCGAGTGTTGCGCCTTCCATTACATAAAGATAACCGTATACTTGTTCGCAATCATACAAAGCAGGTAAATGAATACATTTCGGAAAGTGAGTGTCATTTTTTGTTGATATTTTTAGTGCGTGTAAATCTTGCTCCAGCCAAGGCTGCTTTTTTCTATTTTCAATAATAGACTTGCAAGGCAGTGAATCTATCAAGGCCTCACATGGCGTAATAAAATCATAAAATTTTTGTATTAATAAATGATAGTCACACAGAGATATTTCTTGTAAAAGGATTTTTTTAAACAAGGAAGTTTGCTCAATTTTTTTGTGCAGATTATGAGTTTCTTTTTTAAGTCGCTGCCGTAAATCCATTTTATCTGATTCCTTTAGCCATAGCATACACGGACACACAGCTTTCATTATTACCTATGTGATATGATTAATAAAGTCTTATTACTTTTATCGAATTGACTCAAATTAAAAGTAGCCGAAGCTCCCCTAATGGTTGGACTTGTGTCTACAAGTGCGGCTTCAGCCTCACTGCTTCTTAATCTTGAAGCAGTACTTACGGCAGTGGTAGCTTGGGTTTTCTTTAAAGAGGCGCGCCACTTTTATCAATCGTTACTTTTTCAGGTAACCCGCTTGATTGAATAGCCTTTATAAAAAAGGCCCTTGCTGCTGCTTCATCGCGCTTTTCAGATAACATGAAATCAATCGTATCACCTTCTT
>JBDTIZ010000120.1:0-8816 GCA_039936115.1 Gammaproteobacteria bacterium | reverse complement strand
CAATAAATATAAATTCCCACCTTATTTTGATATGTTTATTAATGCCTTATTGCTGGGCTCATCGTATAAAGAGCGGCAAAATAGTTTAGCGGCAAATATGTTAATTAATCCAGATCTGACTCAATTCAAGAGTTTAGCTGTATTAAAAAAACATGAGAAAAAATTGATTGCTATAGGTTATGAAGAAGCTGTACGTGTGATTGAACAGAATCCATTAAAGTAAGTTTTTGCGGTGAGCTTGGATTCTTTATGGACAATTAGAATGCCACGTTCTAAGATGATTTATGCTTCAGAGCAGGGAATGTTATGAAACTAGTATTTATCGGGTCTGGCGCAGCTTTTACAGTGGACAATTATAACTCTAATATGTTCCTGGAGAATTCTGCTCATGAAAAATTACTGATCGATTGTGGATCAGATGCTAGACACGCCTTGAATGACCTAGGATTATCGCACGCCGATGTAACAAGCGTTTATGTCAGTCATCTGCATGCAGACCATGCGGGTGGGCTCGAATGGTTGGGATTTAGTCGAATGTTTAACATGGACAGTGCACAAAAACCCGCGTTATATATTCACGAAAGTCTCGAAAAACCGCTTTGGGAGCACACTTTGTCTGGAGGATTAAATACCTTAGATGACGTCACAGCAAAGTTATCTACTTATTTTGATGTGACACAGATTCGTGATGATAAGTTTAACTGGGCAGGTCTAGAAATTACTTTGGTTAAAACGATTCATACGATGACTGATGGAATACCATCACCTAGTTTTGGATTGTATTTTACTACAGATGGCTTAAAAGTATTAATTACGACTGATACGCAATTTTCGCCGGATTACTATAATGAATTATATCAAACTGCCGATATTATTTTTCATGATTGTGAAACGTCTGAACGTAAGAGTGGCGTGCATGCAACTTATCAGCAATTAATAACGCTTGATCCTAAAATTAGAGCAAAATTATGGTTGTATCATTACAACGATAATAATTTACCTAATGCAAAAAAAGATGGCTTTAGGGGATTTGTAAAAAAAGGCCAGTGTTTTGATTTTAGTGATGTCAGCACGTTAAAATAAAATGCTCCCCTCTCCCCAACCTCTGAAGAATCGTCACATAATTTTCCTGTAGCTTGAATTGAAATTGCAGGATATCATTCCATTTTTTGAAATACAGTATTCTAACCATTTTAAATCCTAGGAGAACGAGTCAAATGCCAAAAGCAAAGAAATCAGCTAAAGCAAAAAAATCTGTTAAAGCAAAGAAAAAAACTTCTACGCTGAAAAAACACCCAAAGAAAAAAATCGTTAAAAAAACCATTGCTAAGCGCAAACCCAAAAAAGTCACTGCTATACCAAAAGGGTATCACAGCATTACACCTTATTTGACTGTCAGTGATGCAGCCGGCGCTATCGCATTTTATAAAAAAGCATTTGGTGCAAAGGAAATCATGCGCTTTGACGGCCCTAATGGAAAAATCGCCCATGCAGAAATACAAATCGGCGATTCGAAAATCATGTTGGGCGATGAATGTCCTGAAGGCAATGCACGCACCCCAGGAGAATTGGGTGGTTCACCGGTAGGAATTCATTTATACATTAAAGATGTTGATGGCGTCGTCAAACGTGCTATCGCAAATGGCGCAAAAGCCACCAGACCCGTACAAGATATGTTTTATGGTGATCGCGCTGGCGGACTGGTAGATCCTTACGGACATAACTGGTATGTCTCAACCCATATTGAAGATGTGACACCTGCCAAAATGAAGAAGCGAATTGCGGAATTATTTGGTAAGAAATAATTGGTAAAATTGCTTCTAATCTTTTGTAGGGCTATGTGTTCGCCCTCTGCTAACTTCGATCTGGCGCCGCAGGGCGAACACAGGTTCGCCCCTACAAAAGATAATTTACCTTTGTCTAGCCTGACTAAAGTACCGTAACCACCATATCGTTTTCTTTTTGAACATGGTAAACTACACCCTCATTCTAAGAAAAAACTTAGCTTTATCACTCACATTCAGGAAAACTCAGTGACTTTCGATTCTTTCAATTTACACCCTCGCATTCAAACCAATGTACATTCATTAGGTTATAAAACTCCAACACCGATTCAGGCCAAAAGCATTGCGCCTATTCTGTTGGGTCAAGATGTTATGGGACTGGCACAGACCGGGACTGGAAAAACAGCCGCGTTTGCATTGCCGATTTTACACCGCTTAATGCAAGGTCCACGTGGAAAAATACGCGCATTGATCGTTGCGCCTACGCGTGAATTGGCACAGCAAATTCATGATGCGATTTGCGAATTTGCACAAGGCACTGGACTTCGCAGTGTCACGCTTTATGGCGGAGTGAATATTAATACTCAAATTAAAGCCTTAGAACGCGGCGTTGAAATTGTTGTTGCTTGCCCTGGCCGATTGCTCGATCATCTACAACAAAAAACAATCCAGTTAACTCAGGTTGAAACCTTAGTGTTAGACGAAGCAGATCAAATGTTTGATATGGGCTTTTTGCCATCGATTCGCAAACTGTTACGATTCTTACCTAAAAAACGTCAAACATTACTTTTTTCAGCTACGATGCCAAGCGCAATTCGCGAATTATCACGTGAAGTGCTGCACGATCCTATTACTATAGAAATTGGTCACAGTGCTCCCGCAACCTCTGTAAATCAAATATTATTTCCCGTCGCACAAAAATTAAAAGGTGAATTGCTTATTAAAATTTTACGCAAAACACCCATTGAATCTGTTTTGGTTTTTACACGCACTAAACGTTCTGCAAAACAAGTGTCGTTGAAACTTGAACAAGCTGGTTTTAGCGCGACATCATTACAAGGCAACTTATCCCAAAATAAACGTCAAACTGCCATGACAGGTTTTCGTGACGGTACTTTACAAATTTTAGTTGCGACAGATATTGCCTCTCGTGGTATTGATGTGACGAGCATTTCACATGTCATTAATTACGATATGCCAAGTACAGTTGAAGCGTATATACATCGCATTGGACGTACTGGACGCGCTGCAAAATTAGGCGAAGCATTCACTCTGATTACGCAAGAAGATACATTACAAGTTCGTAAAATTGAGCGTGTACTAGGTAAAAAATTAGAGCAATGTAAACTTGATGATTTTGATTATAGATAAACGTTGTTTGAACTGATCGCCGTCATCCGCACACATTGTGTCACCCCGCAACAAGTGCGGGGTGACGGCCTTAAATGACCAAAGCTGTCATGACGAACCATGCCTCATATTGCTTAAAACCAAACTTGAACTTGGTAGTGTTTGGCTAAGTTGTGAATAGGTAGGCTGCACGTAAGTTACTTGTAGCGGTTGAAAAAATAAGAGACTTGTACCGTTTGAATCCTGCAATGCCCCTACCTGAACGTAGACTGGGTTTAGAGTTATAGCCTGCTCGATAATCTGTATTGATGGGGCGACACTTTGAGATGCTGCATAAATAGATAAAGCACTAGCCTGCGCAGGAGTCAGTGCTGAATGTTGTGCTGTTGCAGGCATAAGAGACAAACTCGGGTTTGCAGCTAAGTTTACACTCGGATGTCTAGGGCGACTCGGCTGCCATAATTGTCTTTGAGATTGCGGTCTAGTAAAAAACTGCGCGCCTCTTGAAGCAGAATTAGAATTTAATTCTGTATCGCGATGAGGAATAGGCAAAGAAGTTTTTTGTTCTCCAGTGATATCATTTTGTTTGTTTAGATGCATTAATGATGGATGACAAGAGTCAAACAAACGTCGATAGTTTTTCGTATAATCTTCAAACGTCACACGATTAATACAAGATTGAATTATGGTTATAGCATTTTTAGCGGCCGCCGCTTTTGCTTTATGTCTACTGTCATTGTCTTGATTCACAACGATAGCTTCACCCAACACTTGGCCGTAAATCATTAAAGTGCATTTTATTGTGGATCGCTCACCTGTAAGTGTACCGTGAGGATTATAAGTATACGATACGTCAAATCTATCTATACCATCTTTACAAAGTAATTGTTTTAATATCAAATAATCTGCGCCATGATTCACTGTTTTTAAAAAATATGGAAAATATTTTTCTGTTTTCCGCAATTTACTCAATAAGTCTTGGGCTATTTTTTCTACAAATTGTTCGCCCCCTATATCTGGCTCTGTGTTCATGTAAGTATAGATGTCTTTACCCATTCGAATCTCATATACAAGTCTTTTTTCCGGATTCGGAACAAATAAAATACGAGAACAATAATCGCGTGTGTTTGTATCTAGTTTTAATTGTAAATTTAAAAGTTCATCGTGTGCAGAGCTGTAATATCTTTTAACTGGATTAACACCGATGGTAACTAAATAGCGAAGTGGATTCTCGGGGACTACTAGAAAATCCGTTGCTAAACGTTCTGGAACTGCCGGTGACACCTGTGTGATTGCCATTAAATCGTTGAACGCAGGAAGTAATTCACTGCTTTGTTTAATTTCCTGATTTATTCCAACAACACTGTCAGCACTTCTTTCTTGAATGCTACTATTAGTATTAGTCAGAACAGGTTGTTGTAAAATGGTAGGAATTATTATTTCCGGTGCTGCTGATTCAGGCACTCGTGGTTCTGCGATAGCAGTTGGTTCAACGACTCCACCAAACATTGTAGCAATGAATTCTTCAGCGCTAGGTTCCTTATCTAGCGGTTTAACACTTAAAGTTTGCCTACCATCATCTTTCACTTCATCATTGATTTGTGTCGTAGTTGGTGTAGGCAGCTCATCACCCCACACATTTTCCGATAGAACAGCCGTAGATCTTGGTACTAAAATGGGTATTCTTGTTTTTTTTGTCAACTGCGCTGGAGTAATGTCAATTTTATTCATTCGCTTATAAGCTTCTGCGATAGCTTCACTATCACAATCAGGAAACCTATGTCCTACTTTATTTCTGATATTCTTATTACAATACGAAATGAATTCATAAATCTTAATGATATTATCGAAATTTTCATAATTTAATCTGGATTTCTTGATCGCTTTAATCCTTTTTTTGCATTCATGTTGCAAAACAAGTTCACCACAAAACGTGAATAGCATTTTTAATGCGTGCAATTGGAAATCTGACAATTTGTTTTCTATTTCAACTTTACTTTCCGTTTGATTTCCTTGAGGAACTTTATTACGGTCTTGCTGAATATTTTTGACAAGCGGAATAATTCTATCTGCGATGATTTTAATTAATGTGTATTCCAAAACACCGTCTGCATAGTCATCCACATGACAAGCTTCTAATAGTCTAAATAAAGGGGTAGATTCTAGCTGAAAAAATGCAAAGCTTTGTTGATCTTCCTGGACTCCAAAAACTAAGTTTAACTGTTCAAGCTGTGCTGTCGATAGAGGAGATTCAGTCAAATTATGTTTTCTTAGTTGACGCAGCAAAGTCGGTATATGTTCGCAAAATTGCTTAGCGGTCTCGATAACAACTTCTGGGTTGATTTGAAAAATATCATTATGCATAAGCATGTTACGAAAATTATCGAGGATTTGACTGTTTAATTTACCACTAGGATCATCGACACTTTTGATAATTCTTTTTGTGGCTTCAGCGTAACGAATAAAATTATAAATCAATGCACTCAGCAATGTATTATCATAATTCTTATCAGCTGGTTTCTCGTTTGCAACATAATAACTTAATATCCCATGCATATTGATGAGATGTTCTATCATGATGCCGATACGTTGTCTCAGACTTAAATTTTGTTTATTCGAACGCGTTTCTTTTACCTCAATAGTTATCTGAGACGCACGTCGAGTACCGGATAGTTTTCGAGGCGTTGCAGTGGATGTATCGACTTCAGTATTTTTTGACTCTTCCACCACAGTTACCGCTTGTTTGACTTGAGCCGCGGCTTTTTGTACTTGATCTCTTCTGATTTGGGATACACGTTTAAGTTCTTTCTTTTGTTCTTCTGCCTCACGTTTCGTTTTTTCGCGTTCTTCTTGACGCTGTCTTAAGTGATCTGCTATGCGTTCAGTTTGTATTTTTTTTGCTGTTCCAGATTTTTTAATATCAGGATTGCGTTGTTTTCTCTTCGTTTCTTCTAATTCTTTTACAAAATCATACAACTTACCTTGATAGGAAATTATCTTTGTCTTTAATTCATTAAGCTTATCTAACAACTTTGTTAAATATGCTTCCTCGTTTGTTTCATCTGCTTCTGGTATATGATTTTCATATTGATCTTTTAAAGTTGTTTTTTCGGTATTAAATTGTGTTTTAGTCGCTTTAAACTCAACAACTTTTTCTTCATTATTGCTGAAATTTCTATCCGTCATATCATTCAGGAACGTAGAAATCGACTCAACTAATTTAGTAATGTTATTTTTTATTTTTGACAATACAAGCTTTGTATTTTCAATTTTATTGTCTTGAGACTGTGCTTGTCTTGCTTTTTTCGCCTGTTTTTTCTTTGCTTTATCACTAATGCGTTGTGCATTTTTATCTGTTTCAAATATCTGTTCTTTAGAATCTGGCAACAAGGTTTTTGATTCAGGTGCTTTCTTATCTTTTGGTTGCGTGCTTTGTATTAACTCTAATTGTTTTACTTTTTGTTTAATGAGTGCGGTATTAAGTTGCTTTACAATAGCATGATGACCTTTAAGCGTAGCAGCATCCAATGGTGACCTGGAGTGTTCTGGGTTGATGTGTAGAATGATATCTGGTTGTGCCAATAAAAGACCTACAATCTCAGCATGCCCAAGAAGAGCGGCTATATACAAAGGATACGCCTTATGGACACCCTCTTCACACTTATTGGTAACCGCATTAACATCTGCTCCACACGCTAACAAAGATTTAACGCCATCTACCCAATTATTCTTAGCCGCGACATAAAGAAGTGATAATCCTTTATAGCCAGGATACTGATCTGATGTTCTCAGTGTATTTATATTACCTTTGCTCTTAGTCCACTCTAACAGTAATTGCAATACTTGGGTTTGCCCAGTAAAAACAGCTGAATAAATAATTTCGTCAGTTATTTCAGCCCCACCTTTATGTAGAGCGTTTAGTTGTGGAATCATTCCCATCTTCGCCGGATATTCAATTATTGGTATAGTATTCCCGTTCTGCTGACGATAAGTTGCATTGACATTTGCGCCACAAGCTATAAGCGTTGCAAGCACACGTGTTTCGCTAAAGAGAGCGACAAGCAAAGGTGTAAAACCTTTCCATTTTTCAGAAGCAATGAGACCGTTTAGATCTGCGCCATATAAAGCAGTTAATATTATTATGTCTACGGGATTATTTTCATGAGCAGCCACAAGCACTGGTGTTAGACCAGCATGTATTCCTGAAGTCATCGGTGCGTCAATACCCATTGAAGGATGAGATCCGACGAGATGTTTGATTATTTTATCGATCTCAATTAGATGTTTATCAGTAGGTGCGACTTTTAGTAAGAATTGTCTGAACACACTGGCAGTGCTTCCACTTTTAGGAGCATCAGGCAAAGTCATTGCGCGTTCACAAAACATGCGAACAGCAAAACATAAAACATTGAATCCCTTATATTTGCCGTTGGCCGGGACAATATCGAGCTTAGGTTCAAGCGCTACCAAGGCTTGGAATGATGCATAATTTTTTCGTTCTATTTCCGCATGTAATGGATAAGAACCTTCAAAGCTGCCTTCGAAACAGGGGCTATTCAGATTTCCTCCATGGTTAACAAGAAATCGAGTTATCTCCATATGTCCGGCTCTAACAGCCAGAAAAAGAGGTGTACTACCTTTAATTACACCCTCTTGCGCGGATGTATTAATATCCTCTTCTCTTGCACCCTTCGTGAATAAATACTCGACAATCGGTAGAATGCCATTTGACGCACTTATACATAAAGGTGTTGCGCCTTTAAAATAGCCATCAGTAACTGGAGCACGCGGATCAATTCCTGCATCCACAAGATATTTGACGCAAGCTATACGATTTAATTTGATTGCCTTAATAATAGGAGGCATTGCTCTACTATTATTAGTAGTATCTAGAAGATTGATATTCGCTTTAAGGTCGATCAAGACTTTGACTAGATGCTCATGACCATACTCTATTGCAAGATGAAGCGGTCTATATCCTTGGTATTTTCCTGACAAGAATGGAGCATCCACACTCGCACCATATTCAACAAGTTTTCTAAGTACATTTTCTTTATCATTGGTAATTGATAATTGCAGCAGGCTATAACCTTGCGCTGGCCCAGTTTGAAAAGGGGTATCAATGGTAGCACCTCGATTCTCGAGCGCGGTGATACCAAGTGGAATGTCGGTATCATTACTATTAATCGCTAACTTTCGGTAAATATTTTGAAGGATTAAATCAATCTGATTTGTTTGAGTATTGGCTTTATTAGCCTCATCGGTTTTATCAGTTTTATCAACTCCATCAAGTTTATCAGCTGTGTTCTCGACTTTAAGTTCTTGGGTATCTGAAGGAGTCGGTAAAGGTAAAGTAGTATGAGAATGTGACATGATGTTCTCTTATAGTTTGATTTTGTTAGTAATTATTCACTCGTTTGGATTGTGATAATCATACAGGATTAAGCTTAAAAGAATCTTAAGAGGAGAGGAGATGACTATTGAGTGAAATATCCGATTATGCTGTCATTCCTCCGCCTTCGCGGCTACCTCCAGTCCGCTGTCATTGCGAGCGCGAGCGAAGCAACCCAGGTTTTATTGCCCCTTAACAAGTACATAAATCTAAATTGAAAGTTAGATTTTATGCTTTCCTATGCTATGCGAGTGACAATAAAACCTGGGTTGCTTCGCTCGC
This sequence comes from Gammaproteobacteria bacterium, assembly GCA_039936115.1. Taxonomy (GTDB): domain Bacteria; phylum Pseudomonadota; class Gammaproteobacteria; order DSM-16500; family DSM-16500; genus DATIJJ01. Next base: position 8 of record JBDTIZ010000120.1, on the reverse strand, counting down.
GCTCGCAA
>JBDTIZ010000119.1:0-5536 GCA_039936115.1 Gammaproteobacteria bacterium | reverse complement strand
CACAGTGCGCCGGTCCCTTGCAATTAAAAACGGGTCGCTATGGGAAATTTATTGGCTGCAGCAGTTATCCAAACTGTAAGTTTATCGAATCACTCAACAAGCCGCAGGATATGGGCGTTGATTGTCCAGAGTGTCATGAAGGACACATTTTAAAACGCAAATCCCGCATGGGAAAAATATTTTTCTCTTGTGCACGTTACCCTGATTGCAAATATGCCATTTGGAACGAGCCGGTTGGACAAGCCTGCCCTAAATGCGCATGGCCGATTTTGACGATTAAAATTACTAAGAAACATGGCACTGAATTGGTTTGTCCGCATAAGCCGTGTGATTTTAGTAAACCTATGGAAGGCGGCGAGGCGGAGTAGTTCTAAAGTTTTATTCCGGGCTTAGCTCGGGCTACTCATTGTCATCCTGCCACCGTATGGACTAAGCTTGTTAAGTGTATCAGCGCCGGAAAACATGTGATGCCAAAAGACTACGCAAAAAATATTTTTACTAACAAGCGCAAATCGAAGCCTAGAGAATGGCGTTCGCCGATTTTTTTATTGTTTGTTCTGGGGTTGGTGATCTCTGGGATTGTATTTTATGCAATGCGTTTACATAATGATAATACAGCGGTTGCCTCCAATAATTACATGACATCTTGGTTTGCGAACGCCAAATCCTTATTGAAAAATAAGCACGTTACCCCCGTAAAAGCGGCCAAACAAGCGCTGACAAAAGATGAAGGCGTCCATTTTGATTTCTATACTGAATTACCAAAGATGCAAGTCAATATGCCTATGGCGGATGAACCCAAAGCGCCTGAAACGGTTAAAAGCCTTCCACCTATTGAATTAGGCAATCAAATTGACGAATCGATTCGTTCAGCCATTTCACAGAATAAACAAGCGGTTGTGCAACAATATATCTTAGAATTAGGTGTTTTTAACGATAAATCGAGCGCTGCACAGTTGCGTTTATCGTTGTTATTAGCCGGCGTTGAATCGGAAGTGGTTCAGCCAGAAGAGAATGGCGCACAGTTTCGGGTACAGAAATTGTTTACCAATGAAAGCTCGGCTAAACAGATGCAGAAGCGGTTGCAGAAGAAAGGGATTGAGAGTGTGCTTAGAAAGCTTGGTTAAGTATTCCTCTTCCGCGCTTTTATATGCTGTCACACCGCAACACCTTGTCACCCCACACTTGTTGCGGGGTCTGGTATCAAAAACATGAAAAAGTCATTTGAAAAAATAAAAAATGTATTTTTTATTATTTAAAGCCCGGACCCCGCAACAAGTGCGGGGTGACAGGTGGTTAAAGTGCGGGTGACCATGCGGTAAAGTGCAAGTTTACAGTGTATAACGCGAGAGCGAGCGAGCTTATTCACTTGCAAACTGATTACTTTGCCCCCATATCTAAACAATACAGCTATAAAAAAGCAGGAGACAGTCTTTGGAACAATATCGAGGTACTACAATTTTATCCGTACGCCGTAATGGCATGGTCGTGATTGGCGGTGATGGCCAGGTGACGCATGGTCATACCGTCATGAAATCAAATGCTCGTAAAGTCCGGCGTTTATATAACAATAAAGTCATTGCAGGATTTGCAGGCGGTACGGCGGATGCGTTTACGTTATTTGAACGTTTTGAAGCGAAACTAGAAACCCATCAAGGAAATCTGGTGCGTGCCGCAGTTGAACTTGCAAAAGATTGGCGCACAGACCGAATGCTCAGAAAATTAGAAGCACTGCTTGCGGTTGCCGATGCTAAAAGTTCTTTAATTATTACAGGAAATGGAGATGTGATTGACCCTGAAAATAATTTAATTGCGATTGGCTCAGGCGGCGCTTATGCAAAGTCAGCAGCAACCGCTTTGCTCGAAAATACTGAGCTGGATGCACGCGCAATCGTTGAGAAATCACTAGGGATTGCCGCATCGATTTGCATTTACACCAATCATAATCTTACGATTGAATCACTCACCGAATAGTTGCGGTGTAGGATCATCATAGTGTTCTTAAAACAAAATGAAGCTTATAGTCGAGTATAAAAATATGTCTCATATGACACCAAAAGAAATTGTAACTGAATTAGATAAACATATTATTGGTCAAGCCGGCGCCAAGCGCGCTGTTGCTATTGCACTGCGTAATCGCTGGCGCCGCATGCAGCTAGGCAGTGAGTTGCGTGAAGAAATCATGCCAAAAAATATTTTGATGATAGGACCTACAGGCGTCGGTAAAACCGAAATCGCCCGCCGCGTGGCAAAATTGGCCGACGCACCTTTTATCAAAGTAGAAGCCACAAAGTTCACGGAAGTAGGTTATGTAGGACGTGATGTTGAATCGATAATTCGCGACCTAGCCGATATGGCAATCAAAATGATGCGTGAAAAAGAAATGGCAAAAGTTCGCACGCTCGCAGAAGAAGCCGCAGAAGATAGAATTCTCGATGCATTATTACCGCCACCACGCGCAAGTTTTGTCGGAGAGCCGCATGAACCGTTGAAAGATGATTCCGCTACACGACAATTATTTCGAAAAAAATTACGCGAAGGCGAGCTTGACGAAAAAGAAATTGAAATCGAAGTATCAGCGGCACCGATTGGCGTCGAAATTATGGCACCGCCAGGCATGGAAGAAATGACAAATCAATTGCAATCCATGTTTTCGAATTTATCGTCTGACCGAAAAAAGATGCGCAAAGTTAAAATTATCGACGCTAGAAAAATTTTGCGTGAAGAAGAAGCCTCGCGATTGATTGATGATGAAGATTTAAAAGCGCGCGCGCTCGAAAGTGTTGAACAAAACGGTATTGTTTTTCTCGATGAAATTGACAAAATCGCTAAACGCTCTGAACAATCAGGCGCCGACGTATCGCGCGAAGGCGTGCAACGAGATTTGTTACCATTAATTGAAGGCTCAACTGTCTCAACTAAGTATGGCATGGTGCGTACGGATCATATTTTATTTATCGCCTCAGGCGCGTTTCATTTTGCAAAACCTTCTGATTTGATTCCAGAATTACAAGGTCGTTTACCGATTCGAGTTGAATTAAAAGCACTAAGCACTGATGATTTCGTGCGAATCTTAACGGAACCCACTGCATCATTGACGGAACAATATATTGCATTGCTTGGCACCGAAGGCATGAAAGCTAAGTTTTCAGAAGATGGTGTGCGACGAATTGCGGAAGTGGCTTGGTATGTCAATGAGCGAACAGAAAATATTGGCGCCCGCCGTTTGCATACTGTGATGGAACGTTTATTAGAAGAAGATTCTTATGAAGCGTCTGATCGCAGCGGTCAAGAAATAAGTATCACATCGGATTATGTTAACAAGCATTTAGAACACTTAATCAAAGATGAAGATTTAAGTCGTTATATTTTATGACGGAGCAACAAGAGCTTAATCCAACTCAAATTACGTTGCATAAAAAATCCAGAACACTCGAGGTTGAATATGCAAACGGCGAACGTTTTGTTTTGCCGTGTGAATATTTGCGAGTGTTTTCGCCTTCAGCGGAAGTGCGTGGCCATGGTGTAGGTAATGAAACGTTGGTGTTGGGTAAAGAGCATGTCAATATTTTAGCGATCGAACCTGTTGGTCATTACGCGGTGAAATTAATATTTAGTGATGGTCATCGCACGGGACTTTATAGTTGGACAACATTGTTTAGTTTGGGCGTCAATTATAAAAAAAATTGGCAAGATTATTTAGAGAAAGTAGCCAAAGCGACCTCTAAAAAAGACGGATCTTAAGGAATAAAACGCATGGATAAAGAAGCACAAAAAAAAGCGGCGGCGAAAGCAGCTATTAGTTACATTGAACATGGTATCGTGTTAGGTGTTGGTACCGGTTCAACCGTCAATTATTTCATTGAAGAATTAAAATCAGTGAAGGGAAAAATAGAAGCCGCCGTTGCAAGTTCCATGGAGACTGAAAAACGTTTAAAAGCCTTATCCATTCCCGTATGGGATTTAAATAGTGTCAATGAACTAGCGCTTTATGTTGATGGCGCGGATGAAATTAATGCCGCGAAACAAATGATTAAAGGCGGTGGCGGCGCATTGACGCGTGAAAAAATTATTGCAGCTGTTGCGGATAAATTTATTTGTATTACGGATAGCGCAAAAAAAGTTGATTTGCTCGGGATGTTTCCTGTTGCAGTCGAAGTGATCCCAATGGCGCGAAGTTATGTGGCACGTCAGTTAGTTAAGTTAGGTGGTCATCCTGAATATCGCCAAGGCTTTGTCACTGATAATGGAAATGTTATTCTCGATGTATTTAATTTAAAAATTTTAGAACCGATTGCTCTTGAAGAAAAAATAAATAATATTGTGGGTGTTGTCGCTTCGGGTATTTTTGCAAAACGACCAGCTGATATATTGTTGCTTGGTACGGATGCGGGCGTTAAACATGGTTGAAAAACGCAAATCGATTTGTGTGCTTTCAACGGGCGGTACGATTAGCATGCAAAAATCTGCAGGCGATGTGTTGGTGCCTGCACCTTTAGAAGAAGCGATGGCGAAAATATCTGAATTAAATAATCCAGACATGCCGCGTTATACAATTCACGAATATGAAAAACCAATTGATTCCGCCAATATGACGCCGACGGATTGGCATAAGATCGGACGTTTTATCGAGCAAAACTATGCATTACACGATGGCTTTGTTATTTTGCACGGTACTGACACGATGGCTTATACCGCATCGGCTTTATCGTTCATGCTAGAAAATTTGGCCAAGCCGATTATTTTAACGGGTTCACAGTTACCTTTATTTGAAACGCGCAGTGATGCGCGAGTTAATTTGATTAATGCTTTGTTAATGGCTGGCAATCCACGTATACCGGAAGTTTGCATTTACTTTAACAATCAATTGTTCCGTGGTAATCGCACTAAAAAAATCGATGCGGCGAGTTTTTCGGCATTTGCTTCACCGAATTTTCCAGCTTTAGGTAGAGTGGGGCTTGATGTTCGAATTCGGCGTGAATTGGTGCGCGAGCCTGCAACTGAAAAATTAATTCTTCATCAGATGAATCCTGTGGTGATTAATACGCTGAGAATTTTTCCTGGCATTTCACTTGAAATTTTAAATCATTTTTTACAAACGCCATTGCAAGCACTTATTTTAGAAACTTATGGTGTTGGCACGGCGCCGGAAAATAAAGAGTTTGTTGCGATCATAAAACATCTAACGGATAAAGGTGTGATTGTTGTCAATTGCAGCCAATGTTCACATGCAAAAGTAAAAATGACTGATTATGCGGCGGGTGTTTCGCTTTTAGATGCAGGTGTGATATCGGGGACTGATATGACGGTTGAGGCGACGATTACGAAATTGTTTTATTTGTTTAGTCGTGGTTTCTCTGTTGATGAAATTAAGGCGCAACTGTTGGTTAATTTACGTGGGGAGTTGACGGGTTAGAGTATCGGCATAGAGTTTTGCATCTCAAAACAGATGCCAATTTGACTGGATCCCGCGGACAAGCGGCGGGACGACGGCAGAGGAAGTGATTAGTATATCTATATCAGTCACATTTTTTAT
>JBDTIZ010000118.1:0-16617 GCA_039936115.1 Gammaproteobacteria bacterium | reverse complement strand
ATAATGCAATTTCAAATTTAAGTGAGGGTAACCACTTTCTGTGTCGAGCCATTTTATCCTCCACGGGAGGGCTATTATGGCCTAAATTTTTCAGCTTGTGTGGTCTAAATTGCGGGGGTCATTATAGACCTTCTGATCTTAAGCCAACGACACAATTAATAAGTACGTTATCATTTAGCATGGCTAGTATCTGTCGCAAGGATAAAACTCCACCCCTTAAACAACAAGCCTTATTGCTTAAGCCATCTGATGATGGTGTATCATCGCCAAATTTTACTGTTGGTGTTAGCTCATCGGTATAGACAAGAAAATAATTTTTAACATTCGATGAAACTGTACATCCCCATTTCTCGATAGCTGTAATTGTGTGCTCATCTACAACATTCGCTATAACATTATTAGCTCTCTCAGGATGTTGGTCTAACCATTCTGCAAGAAGTGCATTTGTATCTGCTCGATTACCATCATCAGAGAGATTTCCCGTAAATCCATATAACACAATACACTCTTTATCGTGCTCTAAATATTCAGATAAATATCTACGACAAAAATCAGTTTCCTGTTGACCGAAGCAGTTAGAATCTCCAATAATTTGGACAAATGTTTGTGTTTTATTAAAAGCTAATTCATATGAAATTTCTTGCCTTAACTTATCAAAGTCAATTTCTTTTTGATCGTCTTTTTTAACCCCAAAAACTCGATATGTTTCACCATTAATCTTTTTACTAAATAACTTAACAGGCCCATTCAATGACTTAACAGGATATTTATCCGATTGAATAAATACCTGTCTTGCGGTTTTTATTAAATCAATTGCATAATTTTCACTGCTTAACATAGGATTTTGGACTCAATACTATTCATTGACGAGGCTGCGGTGGATTGGGTTTAAATTCACTTACTGGCGTTTTATCTGAGCTGAAATATCTTCTGGCAAAAAATGTAGCTCCTAAAATAGCAGCTCCTACTAGAGCGGTTTTTTTGCCAAAGGTAAATTTTGAGGATTCTATCCGTGGCGCAGGTTTCCTTGTTAAACATTGTCTAATATTAGAAATAATATTATTTTTAATTAAAGAAGGTAACTTTACCTGCGATACAAATCTTATGTGTGATTCTTTACTTTCTTTGAGAGAAATAATTTTGTCATCTAATCCTGATTTGCGATACCCGCTAGCTGCAAATTCTGATTTACGTAACTTACCTGTTTCATCTAAACAAGGAAACGTAACTTTCATGCAATCATAAGATAAAATTTCTTCGGGATGAAGAGCAAGATAAAGCGTAACTGGATCATACAAATGCGTATTACTTTTCTTAAAGTAATCGCCTTTATGCCAGCTTTTCCAATCTTCCGCGGCGGCTTTTCCAAATTTAGATTGAATATCTTTTATTATGGCATCACGTTCATCTGGTGTAATTATAAATCCATTTTTAAGAATAAAATCACTTGTGATGACAGTAGTCTCAACCTTTGCAATAACTGCAGCCGTTGTTTCTGGTGAAATTAGCCAATTGTAGCCTTTAGGATATGCACCGCCCATAGAAACTAATTTTATGTTTTCAGCGATCGTAGGATCAATTCTTAATGCTTCTGCAATATTGTGCAATGGCCCCAAGGCAATAATAGTAAGTTTTTTATCCGGAGAATATTTCTTTGCTAATTTAACAATAAGCTCCGCTGCAGATTCTTTTTCAATTTTCATATTTTCAAAATCTGCACCATAACTTTCCCTATAAGCAACCGCCTGCTTTGGGTACCATGTTGTATCGTCTTTACCTGGGTTTGGAAAACCAAACTCAGCGGGAAATAATGGATTTTGCTCCATAAATTTTTCTTTAGAATCCGTGCGAGAGCAACCTATCCCAGCATAGACAGGAATATCAGGGTGTCCAAGCTCGCTTACATTTAATTTTGCAATAGGTGCTTTTTCTTCTTTAGCGCCAATGTGTGTTGTTGTAATGGCTAATGGTTTAGATTTAGAACATAGCGCTACAAAAAGTGCTAACGTATCATCGAAGTCACCACCAATATCTGTATCAACAATATAATCAATCTCACTCACTACAATTATCCTTATAGTTAAGGGGCTAATTTACAATTAACCCCTCGATTCATATTTCATCTTTAAATTTTGGGCTTTGGTAAATCCAAGGAAGCCGAATTTGAACTAGAAAGATATTGATAAGCGAGTGAAAAAAGACCTACACCCACTACAGAACCTACGACAGCAACTTTTTTCCATTTAGAGTCTAGCCATGCGTTATCTTTATTTGCTTCATCAATCGGCTTTTTCGTCACAGGCTTAAAATCGACAGCTGGTATTTTATGCTCTTGAATAACAGACTGAGATGATGCTTCGACTGAAGGTTTACGATTAATTAATTTGAAATCAATCCGTCTATCTGATTTTGCGGAAATTTCCCAATCCATTTCTAGCGTTTTTTTAGGATCTTTGCCGAGAGACTTCGCGATTTCTTCACATTCAGCGACGAAGAGATCTTTATTGCTATCCGCTCCTATTAGCTTTCTGCTTACTTGAAAAGCTTGGGCTAAATTAATTAAACCAATTCGAAGTCCTTCAGAATTAGCTGTTCTTATTTGCATAGGCGTTGCTACTTGACCTGTTTGCTTTGATTTCTCATTGAGCTCTTTCAGCATGGCATTTTGAGCATTAATGAGCATCGCTACTCCGTAACCAATAAATATTGCACGGTTTCCTTTACCGCCATGTACCGTTAATTCATCTACTAATATTTTTTTTGTTTGTTCTGGCAGTGCCTTCCAAATTTCTAATAGCATCTCTCCCTGTTCTGGTGATGCTAATCGTGCCAATCCCGCAATCCGAATCAGTGCAAAATTTTCAGCAGATGTGTTTTTTATACCAACTCGCATGCCGCGATATTCAAGATATTTTGCATAAGCTTCTTCTATCGTGAATTCATCCTGATGTAATCTTTCTAAACTTTCACGTGTGCTATTGAAAAAATCCCATGTATCTTGATGCATGGTTAGTGAGCCATTTGATTTAAAAAGAGCAGCTGCCCCTGACACATCAAAAATGGTATGCAAGATATAATGATCTAATGCTTTCTTATCAAGTTTTTTCAACCCTTCTAAAGAAACAATAGGTAACTCAAGTTGTTCAAATTGTGAAATATCGCATCCTGAGGCATATCCTGCGGCAATTTGTCCACGTAGTGCTTCTGGGAGATCCATGAAACCTGAGAATAAAGTTGGTTTATGCTGTAAAAGCTCCGCTAGTAAAGTGTCATGACCAATTTTTGTTTTACCTGGTAATTTCAAGTATTCATCTTCTAGCACATGAACCTTACCTAAATCATTGCATAAGATTGACCACATGGCTGCTGCTAAATCTTCTGGCGTAGTCAAGAATCGTGTAACATAATCATGCATCGCCTTAAAGGATTCAGACGAGAGAACAGGTTTCTTCATTTCGATTTGGCAGGCAACAAAATTCTTATAATCTTCTTCAGTGCCATTCATAACATCTTTGAATCGAAGTAAACCTGCAAAAGCTCTTATTTCTTCATCCGCTGTTAATCCATGGAAATTTTTTGTTGATTTCAACTCAGCAATACCTTCAGCTGACGCATTTGCCTTTTTGCTTAGATAACTTGATTCAGGAATAACCTCCTGAATTGTTTTTATAAATTGTGAGTATGGTAGCCGGAACAGTTGGGTATTATTTTTTAATGCTGCAATTAAGCTTTTTCTTAACATGATTAGTATCCCTATAATAGTGTTTTTAATTCAGATAATCTGGGGCATTACTGTACTAAATGTATAAAATTTATATATCCGTAAAAAATACGTAATAATAAAGATGATATTTTTGCATTACAGACTCACCTCATGCTGTTATTATCGCGAACAAAATACCATACCTGTAAAGTACAACCTATGGGGAAAATACCCATTATTAAACTGTGAACAATTAGCAATGAATGATAGAAGATTGATTGAAAATCATTTTTTCTTATTATCGGCAAATGATATTGAAAATATTTGTAAACCACTGCTTAAGCTAGGGATTACCTGTTTTACATATATAAAAAACTTCAACGATGGATCTCAGGTATATTTATCAAATTCAGCGCGCTGGATCGATGATTATTATAATTTAGCACTCTATAAAACCAGCTTATTTGAATTTAAATCAAGCCTATACCAATCTGGTTATTTTATTTGGCCCACTGAAGCAGATTCAGCTGTATTTCTTCATGGACGCAATTATTTCAATAGTAGCAATGGAATAACACTCATCAAGAGCAATGAAACTGACTGTGAGTTTTATTTTTTCTCAGGGTGTGTTAATAGCGTATGGCTAGGAAATTTTTATCTGAACAACATTGATCTCCTAGAAAAATTTATTTTATTTTTCAAAGAGTCTGCTAGTAATATATTGAGAAAAGCAGACAAGAATCGAATTATTATCATAAAAGATCCCATCATGAATCAAAGCTCGAATACTTTGAATTTTATAAATAACCATACAACGGATAACACTAGATCGGATTTTTTAAAAGATATTAATTCTTATGATGATAATAATAAGTTACAAAGAGTAAAAGAACGCCTTTCCAATCGTGAACAAGAAATCGCGCACAATCTATTAAAAGGAAGAACTGCATTAGAAACCGCGAACAGGCTCTTTATATCAAGAAAAACAGTAGAAAGACATGTTGAAAATATCAAAATCAAATTGTCTTGCGCCAATAAAACCGAATTAATTAAGAATTTATTAGTATTAGAAACATTTTAATCATGATCCTCTTGTATGGCACGTATCCCTCTTCTTGACCGTTTCTCGTTAGCTGACCACTTCGGCCTTATCATTAATTCGAATCTAACTTGAATTTATAACTTATCAGAGTGATTTTTTGCAGTGGATTAATGGTTTTTGCGACAGAGAGAATTGCGACACATCCGTATTTTATACGGATATTATAACTGTTGAATTCATGTACAATGCGCTCAAAAATAGTATTAGTCTAATAAACGAGCAAGCTTTATAAGTAAAATATATCGATAAAAAATAACTAGACCGAATTACATGCTATATAAAAACGAGAGATCACTATGTCTACAAATCGTAAAAAAAAATCGTTGCGCTACATTCCACAGGTTCTTGCACCAGATGCGCCCAGCCTAGATGAAAGAAAGTCTTTGCGCAGTGATATACACGAAAGATATCCTGCGTTATTGCGTCAACGTCTTGACCAAAATATTTATAAAATCAATACTAAAATTGCGCTGGAACAAAAAAAAATAGATCAATATTTAGGAGCATACAATATTGCTGGAGACATTCTTGCTCTGCATCGACTAGCCCTTAATAGACAATACTACACAGAAAATAAGATTGATGAAAATACCAAAAAACTTTTCAAAAAGTTTAGTCCTGCTGTCAAAAACTATAAAAATGATATTGAAAATTACTCACTATTTGTAAACGCCTATATAACCTGGCTGCATGAAAAAACAGAAGATCCATCTATTCGATCAGAAATGCTTATAGAATTTAAAGATATTATCACCAATGCGATGAGTGGAAGTCATTCTTCAAATGAAGCTAAAGGTCAATCTCCATCATCAATAGTTGATGTGATAGATACTAAAAAAATAAGAAAATTAAAACTGCAACTCGCTACATTATCTGATTCATTACAAGGTAACCCTCAGCAAGTCACTACTCCAGCATGGTGCCAACAATTATTTGAAATTGAGATCAAAGCTAAATTAATCGATGTTAACGATCTGGTGAATGGTTACAACGCCATGCACCATGCATGCATCATTGGTAGTGAAGAATTAGTGCAATTTTTATTAGCTCACCATGCCAGTACAACCATCTTAAGCGCATCCGGTTCTTTGCCGAGTGATTTTGCTCTTCAGCATGAAGATTTGATAGCGTTTAATTTAATTAAACGTGTCGTCCGATCACGTGAAGAAGCGCTCACCAGTAATCAGCAAGGTCTTAATATCCTTCATATGGCAAGTTATCATGGTAACTTACCCCTTATAACTTGGCTAATCACCGTATTAAAAATTGATATAAATAACCCATGCAAGCAACGCCTACAAACGCCACTCCACTATGCCGCAGAATATGGTCACGATGATGTTATTGAATATTTATTGAAGTCAAAAGCAGATTATCAAATTAAAGATTTTGAAAATCGAACAGCATTGGTGAGAGCTGTTTTATCCAGTCAGTTACGCGTCATTAAACGCTTCTCCTTACGCGGTATTTGGCCGAGCATTGCCGATGAAAAATACTTCGCTGCTCTCGCAAAATCAAAATTGCCAATAGACCAAATCACTTCCAACGAAGTAAAAAAATGTTATCAAGCTGATTTTTTTAGGCAGTCATCTCGCTTATTGGATTACGATATCGATGACAGAAATCGTGATGAGAGAAACCGTGCCGTCTATAAATTTAATTTAGATAATCTACCTGCCATCAGGGAAGAAAAACGCGGCACTGATATGATAACCTCACAAATAACCTTAGACAGCTTTTTAAAAAGCCATTTCAACATTAGCGGTTTTGAATCTTATTCATTTTCTTGGCAACTCCTCGAGTCAAGTTATTCAACTTTAAAAGCGCACCCCTTGCTAGCAGAGCTTATTCACGATGAAGAACTCAAAATTGATTATTGGTTACATAAATTTTTCAAAAAAAATAATCCTAATGCGCCAATAACATGGACTATATTAAAGGATCGCTATTTAAAAAGACAAGGTGAACTCCAAGGCATGGATCAAGCAATTAAGAAATTAACAACCGCATACCAGTTGTTAAAGCAAGTGTTTCGTGCGGCACATTACTCAACGATCACAGCCGCAGAAAAGCAAAATCTTCAGTTGATGTCTGTCATGGGTGATTTGAGAGCCCAGTTAGTAAAAATACTTAATCTTGACCTAAAGCCGGCTGACGGAGAAACAGAGGGAAATTGGGTTACTCGATTAGAGAGTGATGAAAGCCAGCAAATATTAGAGTCAACTCAATGGGTTATTCCTGGTATTTTTGATAGCAGAACATCTGGCTTAACGTTGGGTATCAACATTAAAATTCACCGTGGTAAAATCACAAGTCAGCAAGCAGTGTTTTCTATCCATCAAGCACATTTGAAATTAATTTATAAATTATTACACCAAAACGTTATCTTACATTTTGCACCTGACGTTGTGGGATTACAGTTTAAAGCAATGCAAGAAAATATTCTTTACACTTTGCGCCAACAACAAGCGGGAAACTTAGCCGGCAATTTAAGTCGTGCACTCGATGCACATGATAATAACAAATTCACAACCACTTTATTTGAGCAGTGTCCTTCTTATACCTTATTGAAAATGTTAGATGTAGAATTTTATCCAGAGCCTCGCATTCATCTTCATGTAGACCTTAATTACGCGCTTAGAGATATGCTGGATAGCGGATCATTCATTAAACATTTTATGTATTATACTGAAGAATGTTTAAAATTTATCAATGCTCAGATGTATGGAATTCTTACCCCTGATTTCATAATCGCTTTGAAAAATTTACAGATAAATATGCCATTCGCTAGTCAAGTGGCTTTGTTAGCAGTCAGTTTTACGCGTCCACTCACAGAAGCAATATATCCCCCTTTCTTGAACGCTATGCTTGGAAAAGTGTTAACCACGCTATTAATGCCATTCGATTTGGATGATATGGATGAAACCATACAGTTACCTTATAGTATAAATGCAGTCAGCCGATTAAACGGGGATCATAATAAAGATTCCGTCGAAACAGAATGGCCCACTCTATATACTAATAGAGCTTATGATTCTATGCCTCATCCTAACCAATACTTAAAACTATATCGCATCGCTCACGATCGAGTACGCCGCATTTATGACGATCTTCCTACGATAGTTGTTATGATTGCAACCCAGGCAATTCTTTCTGGAGAATATACTAATCACTACAATTACTTTCGAGGCATAGTAAGAACATCCCTGCTTCGGGATAGTATCATTTTAGAATTATTGAATCACTTAAACGATAATCATGAATTTCACGATGCTATATTCAAATTTATTGCCGTGAATGAATTATTTTTTGATGTTGGTTTGGCTAAACAATTAGGGATTAAATCAACTGAAGCGGGCGTAATTGCCACACCAACGATATTCACTATCAAGGATTTTGCACAATGTAAGCGCGAGCTCAATAAGCTGTATCTTGGCTGGCTTGCCATACATTATATCGAAGGCATAGATTATGATAAATATTTAAGATTAGCGATCGATATGGTAAAAGATTCACTACCAGTACCTATCCCTGAAGATTTAATGCCAGGGCAAAAAAGCCTATGGGATAAAATTCGCCATCGTAGCAACCAACGCTACCCCGACGCTGAAGGAAGTGTCCGCCATCCTGATGAGGAATTTACTAATGAATTTTTTCCCTTCTTAGATCGACACTGGCAAGAGTCAAAAGAAGAACATGTAGATATTTCTGTTTCACGCAAATTACAAAAAGTATTAGATCTACGTGATTGCTTTACACACCTTTACACCTTAATCGACCGGATTGGTAAATATAGCGATGACTTAAAAAACAATTTCGCTATGTTTAGAGATATCATTTACTTTTCACTAACAGAGACTGTAGCGACAATAAGAACCATCTTAAATGAAGATGATCCATTGATTCATCATACCGCGCTGAGCCTAATTTTTATGACTGAAACGATCAGAAGATTAGTCAATCGTCAATTTACCTATGTTACTTCACCGTCATTCGGGAAACATTTTGTTGATAATGCCGCCTTGGCAGACGAAGAAAAACTGTGTGTCGATATTGATAAAAATCGTTTAATAATCGATATAACGGACGCATTGTCTAATACCCTTTTACATAAGGCGGTTGAAAATGATAAAGACCAACTAGTAGAAAAGCTATTGAAAAAAGGTGCTTCCACTGAATCACAGAATAACGAGGGACTAACTGCATTAATGATAGCAGCGAGTAGAGGCAGTAAGGCTATTGTAAACCGACTGCTCCTTGCTGGCGCCAGGACTGATAAGCGTGATGCACAAAATCGTAATGCATTACATCATGCTGCAGCGGGCGGGCATAATGACATAGCCGCACTGCTAGTAGCTAAAGATCCGACCCAACTTACACTACCAAATAGTAGCTATGATTTACCTGCCCAGACAGCCAGCAAAGCAGGCAATTTAACTACTGCCACCTTCTTATCCCAACTCGCGCGAGACAATTCATCAGATAAAATCTCAGCGCGGATTGAATGGAATACATATAAAACTAAAAATAAAATACGACAAGAAGCGGAAGCACAGTTTTTAGGTGGAGCTGGCGGTTCGCTAGAAACAATGCGTGCTATTGAATCACGTTACCAATTTATTGCGAGTAAACCGCGAGATGCATTGGGTGCTACTGCTTATCTGAGTGCAGCAGCTAATGGATATATAATTATTATGGCATGGCTGCAAAAGCAAGACCCTGCTTCTCTTAAAGATTTGGACTACGCAGGCAGAGATGCATTGATGTTGGCATCGATGGGTGGCCACGAGCAAGTTGTTAATTCATTACTTGCTGATTGTCCCAGATGGTTCTTTCGCCTCGACAATCAATCAAATAACGCGTTACATTTTGCAGCGTTACACGGACATAAAGAAATTGTTATCAGACTACGCCAGCATGGTTTTGATCCAAAGCAAAAGTCTAACGCAGATCGCACACCGATTCTTGAAGCCCTATTTAACGAAAATCTGTCCACAAAAATGCGATCAGAGATAGTATGGCATTTGCTACCCGTTAGTGATTTATCTAGAGTTCACTTAACACTCGCTACCCTGGCCGTAACCTGTTACTCACGTAACAAATATTTAGATATTGTGTATGGTCAAGCACTGGATATGCAAATGACCAAATTGAGCCGTATAATGACCACTATTAAATTCTATTCACATCCTGTGGATCAAAAATATATAAAATCCTTAATATCTGAATACCAAAAACAAATGCATGATATCCATTCCTCATACAAATTAGGTAACTTATTACTGGTGAGTCAATCCTATAACGAAGCTTTGTCTAATTATCAAAACGCTCTTTTAAAATGGCCAGGCGATGCAGCCACATTAAATAAAATAGGTATTGCGCATTATTTTTGTCGAGACTACAACCAGGCCAAAGAAGCGTTCTTTGCAGCTCATAAAGCTGACCCAGAAAATCGGATTTATTTAGACAATTATTTAATATTATTAGGTGTCATGAAGCAGCCTCATGACTTATTATACGGCAAAGAAGCTTTTCTTTTCGAACAACTTAGAGAAAAACGGCTTGATTTTGTGGACGAAGCGATGCGCTTTGCATCAGAAACAACCACTAAGCGTATCTCGCTTATTAGCCCTGAAATGTTAGCACTATGCAAACTCAAAGCAGCACTACGGATAGACCCGCTACATCCTAAACTGTTGCTGGAATATGCAAAATTAAGTCAGAAATTTAATGAAAGTGATGCTTTCGCGAGCTATGAAAAGTGTTTTCTGATTGCTCCAAATATAAATGCTTACTCATTTATATTTGCTGCTGGAGTGTTTTATTATCAATACCCAACAAGTTCTGCTAGTGAAAATGAGATTAATTTAGTAAAAGCAGATCATTGTTTCTCTTTGCTAGAAAGAGAACTGGAGCTTAATAAATTGCATGATCCAGCAATGTTAATACAGTGCGCGGAATATCGCGCTTTAATAAGAAAATCCTGCATCCCGACGACAGCAGTTGAACCCCAGAAAGCTCTCTCTGTTATTAAGAAGAAAGAGACTAAAGAGGAAAAAAATGATGATAGGCAGGCCACTCTTAAGACGCAAGACCCTGATCACTTCAGTTTTTTTAATACTAACGCTAAAACAATGGGCCGCAAATTAGTTGTCGCCACTAGAAAATACAAGAAAGAAATGGCTTCTGTCGCAAATGTTCCATCAAAATTATCATTTTAAAAATAGCAGTTTATTCTTATAATTTTTAAGTCGGGAGACATTAAAACAGAAAAAATTTTATACTAACAAATTGAAAAATATTATGGATACCGCTGGTTAACTTTGTATCGTGCAACAAAGAAAATACCCGCAGAGAAAAAATTAGATAATAATGCCACTATAAATTTGCGCCGTAGTTGTTTAAAATATTTGTTACTATTTAAAATGATACAAAATGTATGCTACCTCGTTAATTTTTTTGGACTTTTGTCTAAAAATCCACTCGCCCACGATCGATTGGTCAAATATCCGTAGCGATATCAAGGACTGCAAGGCAGTATATTCAGTGCACTCTATTGTCAAATAGTATAGAATCCGTGCAATTGTATATACCAAAGTATGTGAGTGACGAGACTATGTTTGAGTTTGAAGATATTGTCAAATCGGCCAGTGTCTATTTGGCAGCTAAAGATAAGAATTTAAAATATATTTATTGCAATGAAAAAGTAGCCTGTGGTTTGGGCCTCGATTCACCAAAGCAAATAGTCGGAAAAACTGATCACGATTTATTTACTGATGAAGTGGCTCATATGTATCGAGCGGGTGACACTCGTGTGCTGAATGGCGGCACTTTACTAAACGCACGTGAGATACAACCACATACTGATAAGACAATTCAAATTCTCACTACTAAGAACCAATTAAGAAATAATTCAAACATTTTAATCGGTGTCGCCATCTCTTTTATAGACATCACCGGCCTAACATGCAAATTCAACTCGGATATTATGCAGTATGATCGTCATCGCAGAAGGTATACATTCCAAATAGGCAATACAACAGAGTTTTTTACACGCCGCGAATATGACGTTTTCAAAAATATTTTAGCGGGATTTACGGCTAAAAAAATCGCTAAACAACTAACATTATCTCCTAGAACTGTCGAATGTTACATTGAAAAAATAAAGCATAAATTTCAATGCACTAGAAAAAATCATATAATTGAAGCTGCAATGAGATTAGGGATTTTACAACAAAACATTATAAATAATAATGTATAGAGCATAAGAAAAAAGGGATCGTACACAACATTGGCATAGCATAAGCACGCCGACCATATCCCACCAATAACCCAAAAACGGACACGCCAAGAGTTATTTTTTCTTTCAATTGCAGCGCTTGTTACTTTTTATCATTGAAAATCCCTTCAGCAATAAATCCTGCGAGAATCCACAATAAGTATCCTATTGGGTATTCTTTTCTTCAGCAAAGGAAACTTTTTTCATTATTGATGGCGCATGAGGCTTGCTATTTTTTTTGAGTTATTTGTCGATAACTTCCGCAGTTATATTAGGTAGACAGAAATATGTTTTAAAGACAGCGTACGTTTATCATACGCATTAATCAATTGAAACAGCGATACGTCTACTTTCCTCAAATTAATTAGTTCCTGTGATGATACTTCTAACTGCTTTTTGTATTTCGTGTAATTTTTCATGCAGTTTATCTTTATCAATGACACAAATTGCCACAGGAACGGTTGGGTCAAGTACAAAATTGGCATAGCTTATCTCGCGATTTTTTGATAGATAGTTTTTGCGTGTAACGATAGTAGCTCAATTAATTGAAATTTAGAATCTCCGTTGAACCTAGCTCATTTTGTACTTGCCCTCTCTGTTTTTAAAAAGCGCCATTCCGTGTCATTCTGAGTGCAGTGAAGGAATACTAGTAGCATGGTTATTAAAATCCTTCACTGCGTACAGAGACGACACGAAAGCGGTGGCGTAGCAGAGTTTAGTTACGTCATCGTCCGAGGCTTGTCCTCTGAGCCTAATCACGATAAACTCGACTGCTTAAATACCCTTTTGGAGCAGTCATGTTAAGGAAAACAAAAATTTCAGCTGTTCTATTATTCGTATTCTCCACTCCCGGATTTTGTTCTGGATTTTATCTAGGCGCAGGAGTCGGTCCCGAATATGCCTCTTTTAAAAAAGATTCACATTTCGTCCAAGGAATAAATGCAAATGTCATTGATAAATCCCAGTTATCAGGATGGGGGACATTTGGCTCAATCTTTGGAGGATATGGGTGGATTCATAAAAGCTTTTATTTGGCGGGCGAGCTCAATGCTAATGTAAGTTCAGTGAATTCTCACTCTTCGAATAGTGAGTATGTACATCAAACGTTTTCTTCAACGGATTACAAGATGAAACATAGTTACGGTATTAGTGTTATACCAGGCTATTTGTTTTCTCCTATTACTTTATTTTATGCTCGTCTTGGTTATACAAACAGTAATTTTAAAATATCAACATCTGATGCATCTTTAGCAAATATTGATACTAATCTTGATGGGTTTCGATTTGGTGCTGGTATTAAACAAACTATTTCAGAAAAGTTAGCTGTCAGGTTAGAGTGCAGCCAAGTTAATTATCAGAGAAAATCTATGCGCGTCATTGTTAGCCCCGTCATCACTAAAACAACTAAAATCAACCCTCAAACAGGACAAGTGGAATTTGGTTTGATTTATAATTTTGCGTGAGAAGACTATATTTCATTCGCGCTTACTTCAGTATGACATAAGGACGTTCGAATTAACCAAGGTACCCAACCTATACCTGGAACGAATATTTACAAACCAGCAGCTTGATAAGACGCGTTAAGAAATAAGCTGATGGATAGGATGTTTCTCTAGTCTCAACTCTTTAGCATTTAAACAATTAATCAATTCTTTATCATGAGTAGAAAATATAATTATCTTCTTGTCTTTAATGCCTAACAAATAATTAATGAAAAATTCGCGAGACGATTGTTCAATAGCATTGGTTGGTTCATCAAAAATATAAATATCCGGATTACTGATAGTAGACGCAGCAAGTAAAAATTTTCTTTGCGTCCCTAAAGACATCTCGCTAAAACAAACATGCATAAAATCATGTATATTAAATCCAGTAAGAAGTTTTTCAGTTTCAGATGAAATTTCTGATTTTTTTGCTGCACATATAAATTTTAGTAATTCCTTGCCCGTCATAAATGGATATACCAAAACCTCATCTGTCACATACGAAATGTGCCTTTTTGCTTTAACTGAATGCTTAGTAAGATTGATGTCGTTAATGCTTATAAAACCAGAGTCAGAAGATATCGAGCCAGACATTATTGACAACAAAGTTGACTTGCCTGCTCCATTTGAACCAACAATAGCGTAACAGCCAGGAGTAAATTCATAAGACAAATTTTCAAATACTTTTTTAAGAAAAAAAGACTTCGAAATGTTCTCTAATTTTAATTTGATATTATTCATAAATAAGCACCTATTGTGACCCAGGCTACTGTAACAATAATAGAAAGCAAGGCATTAAATGTGCGGAATCTATTTCTGACATAGCACAAAAGCAATACCAAGACACCACTCGATGTTATTATCCAAAAAACTTCCGACAGACTCATCTTTTGATATATCATTAACGTTGAAGCGTATACCCCCCCAAGAATCAACATTAAAATCGTAATAGCCAACCAATCAAGCATGTACCAATAAAGTTGACTTATTGGCAGCGAGCGAAAATAAAGTGAATATTGCTCTCGTGATTCTTTTAACAATGGGAAAAATCCACTAAAAGCAAGCGCCACAACTGATAATAAAGCAACGCTCCATAATTGAGCATTTAAAGAATCTCCAAGCACAATAGCAAAGCAACCAAATATCAAAATAGCAATTGATAAAGTGCAGCGCACAAAACTCTCAACAAGGTATTTTTTAATTAATACGCTATAGGTGAGCTTTAAAAATTGAAAACGAGAATATCCTGGTAAAGCGAGACTATATTTAGAACGTGAAGAAAAAAATCTTGTGGGAATATTCAATTTTAGCTGTTTCGGAAAACTAAATAGCAATGCGCTTACGAAAGCGAGAATAGCTACTAGTAACGATAACCGCTGGCTCAATACGATGCTACCCAGATACAACAAAAGATTAGTAATCGTCAAGAAAACAAAAGAAAAATATTGTCGATAAATCCACTGCATTTGAATTGCAAGAATACTTACCGTTAGAGTTAAAATTCTAATAACGAATATATAAGGCGCTAGAGTAGCGTGCATTGCCGCATAAGGCGCATTTATTAATGCTACAATAATTGGAATCCAAAATATATTATTTGCAATAAATAAAACTGCAAGATCAACAATGTAATTTTTAACTGGAGAGATAGGTAAGGCATTAAAATAGTTCTTCACGCGTGTAGCGGTTACTGCTTCCTCTTGGAAAGCTATCCATCCTAGATATATTGCTTGCGTTATTAGTAAAGAAAAAACAAGCGCAATGCTGGAATTTTCTGAATAACCAATATTAACGATGGGCTGCACGAAAATCGTGTCGAATAAATTCAATGGTGCAATAAAAAGGCCAATAATAATTAAGACTACATGCTTAAATCGAATTAATTTTTCAAACATTCGTATTCGATACCATTGTAATCGGTATGATAGAAGCTTACTTATTAAAGTTAGGTTTTTCATTCGCGTGGCATCTTGATATTGATTTTGAAAATATCCTTATGATTTATTTCTAATAAAGGGAATAGCAATCAATGCCAGTGGACCAAATACTAATCCCATAATCAGCCAAAAAGACTCGCTCAGATTTCGTTTTTTAGCAATGGAGTGCATAATTAACGCGCATATAATTTGTACAACAATAATAGCGATCACAAAGTACATATCAACCCCCGCCTATAAAAATTATCGTGTAGGCAATTGTACTGGCTAAAATACCTTGAGCAAGTGAATAAATGGAAGATGGGTCAGGCTTGTATTTTTATCGGCAAGCTATTGCACCTCATTTAGTTAAAGTTAATTAATTTAAGAACTAGTTCCGTGGACAAATTGAGATAACTTGTCTAACATTCAAGTATGACTGTTTGATAATGGCATAAGAATCGCCAAAATTAAAGAATTCGTGTAAAAACAATGTAGAGTGTGATTAATATGCAAGCCAAATCCCTACCAGTTAAGCCATTAAGCTTTTTTAGCCTCATTATGATCGGCATCATTTCTGTAGATAGCTTGAGAACCTTAACCATGGGTGCTGAGTATGGGTTCTCACTCGTCTTTTTCTATATCATCATTGGATTAGTTTTCTTTGTCCCTACTATATTGGTAAGTGCAGAGCTAGCCACCGGTTGGCCAAGTACTGGGGGAGCCTATATATGGATACGCGAGGCATTTGGAGCAAAATGTGGGTTTTTTGCCATTTGGCAACAGTGGGTTTATAACCTGGCATGGTTTCCCACAATCCTCGCTTTTATTTGCGCAACATTAGCCTATTTAATTGATCCGGCACTCGCTAACAATAAAGAATATATGGTACTCACCATATTAGGCTTGTTTTGGGCATCCACCCTAATAGGTTGCATGGGAATAAATACTGCAAGTTGGATTAGTACCATTGGTGCTTTAATAGGTACCCTATTGCCGATGGGCATTATAATCTGCCTCGGCTTAAGTTGGATTCTTCATGGCAATCCTATACAAATCAGTTTTTCGATAAAGTCTTTTATACCTAACATTACTAGTATAAATAGCCTTACTTTACTTTCTAGCGTGCTATT
>JBDTIZ010000117.1:0-3130 GCA_039936115.1 Gammaproteobacteria bacterium | reverse complement strand
ATCGAGAGGGCGAACACATAGGTTCGCCCCTACAAAAGCACGCACAATAGGTGAGATTTCTCCAGACTGTTATGTCCAATTACTCCCCAAAAATCATTTCACTGGCACACCCTTGACATCGTTTAGTGCCTACTTTACTGTGGGCTATCTAAAAAATATCCTGGGAGGGATGACCGTGAAATTACGTCGTATTGTCGCAAGTCTTGCCGCAGCTGGCTTGGTTATCTTAAACGTATCAGCAAATGCTGCCGATATGAGCGCAATTCAAAAAAAACAAGTTCAAGATGTCGTGCGCGATTATTTAACCCAAAATCCTGATATTATTATCGGGGCATTGCAGTCTTATCAACAGAAGCAAATGGATCAAGCGAAAAAAACCATTCAAAAAACTCAAGACAGTTCTCCGCAATTCGCTGATGCTTTATTTCACCAATCCAACGATCCAATGGCCGGTAACCCAACAGGTAAAATTACCGTCGTTGAATTTTTTGATTACCAATGCCCACATTGCGTTGAAATGACGCCAGTGCTTGATGGATTAATTAAAAATAATCCTGACGTTAAAATTGTTTTCAAAGAATTCCCAATTCGCGGACCTATTTCCGAAGTTGCTTCAAGAGCTGCATTAGCTGCTAACGCACAAGGCAAATATTTTGAATTCCATCGCGCATTGATGCAATCCAAAGTCGAGCCATTAACAGAAGATGCTATTTATAATATTGCTCAGTCTGTCGGCTTAGATCTCGTTAAATTAAAAGCAGCAATGAAATCAGATTCTATTAATCAACAACTCAAAGCAAATTATAAACTGGCACAACAATTGCAGTTACTTGGCACACCAGCATTTTTCATTGCAAACTCTGGCGTGAATAAGTCTTCACCTTCTGCAGCAGTTGCATTCATTCCAGGCCAAGTTGATACAGCTCAGATGAATGACATCATCAGTAAAATTACAAAATAGTAAACATTTGTAGGGGCGAACCTATGTGTTCGCCCTTGCTTCATTCGAATTGTCCCTGCAAAAAAAATCTGGAAAAATTCTTAAGCTTATGGATACGTATGGTGTTATAGGCAATCCAATTCAACACAGTCTCTCACCACTCATCCACACCTTATTCGCAGAGCAAACAAAGCAACAACTTATTTATCGTCCGATCTTAGTTGCAGTTGATTCTCTAGCGAGTGCACTCAATGAATTCCAGGCGCAAGGCGGCAAAGGATTAAATATTACGTTGCCATTTAAGCAGCAGGCATTTCAGTTAGTGAATGCGCATAGTGAGCGAGCGATGTGTGCCTTTGCGATTAACACACTCAAGTTTAATGACGAAGGCGATCGATTGGGTGATAACACAGATGGCGTTGGATTGATTCGTGATATTACGCTGCATCATCAATTTTCTATCCGTGGAAAAAAAGTTTTGTTACTCGGCGCAGGCGGAGCAGTGCGCGGTGTAATTAAACCGATTTTACAAGAAGAACCAAGCGAACTTGTCATTGCCAATCGCACAGAAAATAAAGCACAAGCACTGGCGGGTGAATTTTTAAAATATGGTTCTGTGCGCGCATTGACATTTTCCGCGTTGGTGGAGAATCAATTTGATTTAATCATCAATGGCACCGCAGCAAGCTTGTCAGAAAGCAGCATTGAATTACCAGAAAATATAATGACTAACAATGCGTATTGTTACGACATGGTGTATGGCAAAGGCACGACTCCGTTTTTGCATTGGGCAAAATCACAAGGCGCTAAACTTTGCAGTGATGGTTTAGGTATGTTAGTTGAGCAAGCTGCTGAATCATTTTTTATTTGGCGCGGCGTGAAGCCAGACACGCTGCCAGTACTGACGAAATTAAAGGAGATGACAAGATGTTAAGTTCAGGGAAATTAGATCTAACTTTTAAAGCAATGGCGCTAAGCACCGTTACTGAATATTTAACGAAAGCAGAATACGGATACGGCGTAGGACAAGGGCGAGCGGAACAATATAAGAAAAAAATCGAAGAAACAGCAGATGAAGCTCTTTTTGATACTATTTATGCAGATTTTTTAGATTTCTCTTCTACGGCAGAATTAGGGACGAGCAAGAAGCTGCGTAATCGGCTCGGTATCACGCTATGCGAAACACATGAGTTAACCGCCTCGGTTAAAGAAATTATTGCAAGAGTCGCCCCATATGATTTGGCGAAACAAAATGAAATTATGCGGGATGCGTTGAGAAAAAGAATTAGAGAAAATAAGATTTATTCTCTCGCATATGGATCTAAATCTAGTGAGTCTAAAGAGACGCTAACCTTACAGGATCGCATAAAGAAAGCCGATCCTGAGTATTTTAAAACAATTGACTCTAGCACCTTGGAAGATGTGCAAGATGTTATGGCAAGAGTCATTGATGATTTGAGCCTTAGCAAAATTGCAAACCCAACCCCTGTTATCGAGGCTTTATTGGATGACTATGCGGTACGGTTGGTTGATAAAGAGAAAAGACAGAATTGGGCGCTCCATAGGCATGAGATTAAGTCTAAAGTTAATTCAGTTATTCAGTCCGTGCAGCACAATTTAGAAAAAAATATTACACACCGCTATTTTTCGGTACCTAGATTTCAACAAGAGTATTTAGATCGTTGTTTTTCTAAGACATTCAAGGGAGATTTCGATCGAGTGCGCGCACCATCAGTTGCTGAGGCGTTATCTTTGCAAAGTTATACGGCTAGCGCTGACGCATCGGCCTCTGCTGATAATCTTACAGCTATTTCAAAGGCATTGGGGCAAAAAGCCGCTGCAGATCAAGTCGCTGGATCTCCAGCATTAACAAATGTAAAAAAGAAAGCCGCTGCAAAAGCTGATGCAACGAATACTGTTAACCAGTCCTCAGCCACACCTTCAATAAGGCCTACCGGTTAATAAAAAAAGTAACCACTTCTTTTACTTGAATGTGCGGACGCTTTTATATAGAATGCGTCCTTTATTGCGGGGTGGAGCAGCCTGGTAGCTCGTCGGGCTCATAACCCGAAGGTCGTTGGTTCAAATCCAGCCCCCGCTACCAAATAAAGTTAAAAATAAAAAACCCCGAATGGGGTTTTTTATTTTCAGCGAATAGTAAATTGCAAATCGTAAATTAGATGATGTGTT
>JBDTIZ010000116.1:0-34866 GCA_039936115.1 Gammaproteobacteria bacterium | reverse complement strand
GTTATATTTAGGCAGACAAAAAGTCCAGACGAGTGACCTAGGATAGGCCACTCTATATTAACTGAAAGTGTAAACCATGTTCCCGGACAGGTGTAAACTATGTCCCCGGTTCATACACAAGCCGCGGGACGACGACGGAGGAGATGTTATTATTTCTATATCATCACATTCTATGAAAGCCGTCGTCCCGCGGCTTGTCCGCGGGATCCAGTCAACTTGGCTTACGTTTTGATTTGTAGAAATGAGAGTAGTTCAAATCGCTAGTTACACCCAACTCGCTCATCCGTCACAGAATCATAATTTAAAATATCCGTCGTCACTGTATTAATAAATGTCGCACTAGAAATATTCGCCTGCGAAAAAATAGCTTTGGTTAGATTGGCATTATTAAAATTAGCACAAGTGAAATTGGCGCTGTTTAAATTTGCCAGTTGTAGACTTGCCCCTGTGAGCGAAGAAAATACTAATCTAGCGTTAGATAAGTTGGCTCGGTCTAATGTTGCATTACTTAAATCAGCATGTTCAAGATTAGCATTCGTTAAGTCGGCATCATTCAAATTAGCGTTTTGCAGATTGGAATAACTTAAATCAGCACCCGTTAAATTCATTTTTTTAAAATCAATGCGTGCTAAATTCGAGTGGGATAAATTCGCATTTCGCAAATCTACTTTGTCGGTATTAAATTGGTAAGCTCGCAAGTCCGTATTGGATAAGTCTAATCCTTTGGCCGCTGCTTTTTTGTTGAGTTTCGCGATTTTATCGAGATCACTTTGATTGGCTGCGTGTAAAGCGCTGCTGAAAACACAGAGTAAAATAGCTATCCGTTTTAACATTAAGAATATTCCTTTTTGTTTGGCGGGGCGATTAGATAAGTTTGCCCCGACCAAATTCGATAAAACTAGTTTGGCACGCGATGAATACGCGCACCTAATTGCGATAATTTTTCTTCAATACATTCGTAGCCGCGATCAATATGATAAATGCGATCAATACTTGTTTCACCCACTGCGGCAAGTCCCGCTAACACTAAACTTGCGGAAGCACGTAGATCAGTTGCCATAGTTGGTGCACCTTGTAAACTTTCAACACCGGTACAAATTGCAGTGTTGCCCTTCAACGCAATTCGAGCGCCCATACGAAGTAATTCTTGCACGTGCATAAAACGATTTTCGAAAACGTTTTCTGTGATAATGCCAGTACCTTCAGCCACACAATTCATCGCCATAATCTGTGCTTGCATGTCAGTCGGAAAAGCAGGATAAGGCGCTGTGCCGACATTGACTGCGCGCGGACGATTGCCGCACATGTCTAAGCTAATCCAGTCAGGTCCTGTTTCAATATAAGCACCCGCTTCTGATAATTTCGTCAGAACCGATTCGAGTAAATCAGGACGAGTATTTTTTAGTTTTATTTTGCCGCGAGTAATAGCGGCAGCGGTTAAATACGTGCCCGTTTCAATACGATCTGGCATTACTTGGTAACTGCCGCCAGATAATTCATCAACACCATCGATGATAATAGTCGATGTTCCAGCGCCACTAATTTTTGCGCCTAAGGTATTTAAGAAATTCGCTAAGTCTTCTACTTCAGGTTCACGTGCCGCATTTAGAATAACAGTTTGTCCTTCAGCCAAAACTGCCGCCATCATAATATTTTCAGTGCCGGTAACAGTCACTAAATCCATGGCAATGGTTGCGCCTTGTAAGCGCTTTTTCGTTTTCGCTTTGATATAACCATTTTCAACACGAATCTCAGCACCCATGGCTTGCATGCCTTTTAAATGCTGATCGACTGGACGCGTGCCAATTGCACAACCGCCAGGCAGCGAAACATCGGCTTCACCAAAACGACCGAGCAAAGGACCTAATACCAAAATCGAGGCACGCATCGTGCGAACGAGTTCATAGGGTGCGTGAAAAGAGTGCAGGCTACTCGCATCGACTTCAACATTGGAGCGTTCATCCAGAGTCAAATGAACACCCATTTGGCCGAGTAAGCTCATCGTCGTTGTGACGTCATGCAAATGGGGGATATTACAAATACGCACTGGCGCTGCGGTTAAAAGTGCCGCGGTTAGAATCGGTAATGCAGCATTTTTCGCACCGGAGATACGAATTTCGCCATTCAAGGGAACATTGCCGCGTATGATTAATTTATCCATTTGTTAGACTCATGTAGTTAATTAAGAACGTGTGACTATCTTATTTCTTCTGATAAGAAAGTCAAAGAAATAGCTTAAAAACACGTTATTATGAATTTTCCCATTCAGATGGGGTAAGTGTTTTGATGGAGAGCGCGTGTATCGTGCCATCGTGTATCCGGTTGCCTAGTGTCGCATAAACCATTTGTTGTTTCTGAACGCGGTTTTTGTCGGCAAATTCAGGCGTAATCACAGTTGCAGTAAAGTGCACACCATCTTCGCCTTCAACGACGGCAGTGCAGTCTTTTAAACCGGCTTCGATTAACAGTTTGATTTCGTTGGCTTGCATGCGCGCGTGCTCTCTTAAGGCTGCCAAGAGTAGCGTATGCGGTCTGAATCGTCAAATAAATCCCCTGTGTTCCGTTACTCTGATGGGGTTTCATGGCATTTGTCATAAAATTGTCTTGTGTAGGGGCGAACCTATGTGTTCGCCCTCTTTATCGAAGAGATAACATTTGCATATCGAGGCTGCAGGGCGAACGTATAGGTTCGCCCCTACGTAAACCCTACAAATTAAGGATATTGAGGGTTGATTGAGCCTGTGGCTTAGCGGGATGTTCTTTTTGATAAGCTGCCCTAAATGCAACAACCATAGGGTCTTGTCGTGTTGAATCAACTACTGTTTTGATAAGACTCCCCGCATCTCTCACTGAATATTTCATGGCAGCTTCAATCTGAGCTAAAGTAGCGCCTTTTTGGATAGCGAGAACTATTTTCCTAGTCACTGCAGTTTCGAGCTCAATTTCAGATGATTTCTGACTACTAGCTCTTAAGTTATCTAATGCGGTTTCAACGGGAGTTGGTATTTTTTTTTGTTCTTTGTCAAATGATGAGGGAGTGGCTGGAATAGAAGTGAAATCGACTGGTTTTTTCTCGGTTCCATCTGAAACCGCCAAATATCCACCAGGATGCTGTTTTGGTTTTGAAAACATTTTTTTATCTCCTGCAGTTAATGTATTAGATCGAATTTAAAGCATCAAATAAAGTTAAATTTGTTAAATTCTATGACGATTGTTATCATCTTTGACGTTATAATTCCAGAGAATTGTTAATCGGTACCCAAGAGGTTTTATCCCATTGAAAATGATTCTCCCAGAAGGTTTAATTAAAACAGCACGTTATCTGCCGTCGCCCCATTGCGATGCACGTCCAGAGAATGCAGATATTGATATGATAGTTGTGCATGGAATTAGTTTGCCACCGGGTCAGTTTGATACTCAATATATTGAGACATTTTTCAGCGGCAAATTGGATGAGAGCATTCATCCTTATTTTGCAACGATTTCATCCTTAAAGGTATCAGCGCATTTATTAATTGCACGTACAGGCGAAATCATTCAATTCGTGCCGTTTTCAAAACGCGCTTGGCACGCCGGCCAATCTTATTTTCAGGGGCGGGAACGTTGCAATGATTTTTCAATAGGCATTGAATTGGAAGGCACAGATGATTTACCGTATGAAAAAGTGCAGTATGAACAATTAGCGGAAGTTATTAAAATACTCAGACACGCTTATCCAAACATTACGCGCGACCGTATTGTAGGTCATTCCGATATCGCACCCGGTAGAAAAACCGATCCAGGAAAGGCATTTAATTGGCATGAGTTGGATTTTATCATTGAAAAAGCAATAGTGAAGGAATAATCGCCATGACGTTTATTATGATACTCGTTTCACTTGTGATTGAACGATTTTTTCATTGGACCCATTTGCGTCATTGGCGCTGGTTCCTTTTGTACCAACGCTGGTTGGGACATTCACGTGTTGCTAACTGGTCATCCATTTTTTTACTGATTGTCAGTGTGTTGCCACCCGTGTTGTTGGTTGGGGGTGTGAATTTTATATTATCTGGTTTCTTGTACGGCATTTTTAAAATCATTTTTGGGATTATCATTTTGATGTATTGCTTGGGGCCGACTAATTTGTGGGTGCAAGTTTATACTAGCATTAATGAGTTATACAAAGATGATCCGAACGTTGCCATAGAGCAGGTGACAACGGCGTTTGGGATTAGCATGCCGGATACTTCTCAAGCGTTTCATCAAGCATTTGTACGCGCTATTTTTATCGCGGCTTATAAACGCGTTTTTGCAGTGATTTTTTGGTTTGCATTGCTTGGGCCTGCTGGCGCTCTTCTTTATCGATTAATTGCATTATCAGCGACAGAATCTCCATTAGATGTGACGAAGCTTGCCACAAAATCACAGCAAGTGCTTGACTGGATTCCAGTTAGATTATTCACATTTATTTTTGCTTTGAGCGGACATTTTACCAACGTGATTGCACAGTGGAAAAAAAATCTGTTGCAAGGACTGGATGCAAACAAAACGCTGTTGACAGAATGTGGTGTCAGCGCATTGGATGTGTTGAATAATAATTTCATTCCAGAAGATGGTTCAGCGGAAAAAGAAGCCGTTGCATTATTGGATCGTGTATTTGTCATGAGCTTGGCAATGTTAGCGGTTATCGTTTTGTTGATGTGATGCCATGCTGAAGTTTACGTATGTCATCGCGATTTTTTTCTTATGGCTAAACAGTACTGCAAACGCGTGTGAAGTGGTGGATGATGCTTCGCACACCATCAAATTACTGAGTCCTGCAAAACGGATTATTAGTTTGGCGCCGGATCTTACGGAGTTACTTTTTGCAGCAGGTGCTAAAGAAAATATAGTGGGTGTTGTCAAAGGTAGTGATTATCCGAGCAATGCAAAAAAAATTCCTGTTGTTGCGAATTTTAATCATGTTGATGTGGAGCGTGTCCTGGCATTGCATCCAGACTTAATTGTTGTTTGGGCAGAAAGTCGGATGCCGGATCAATTAAAAAATCTCTCAGTCCCTATTTATGTGAGTCATCTGCGTCATATCACTGATGTTCCTCGTACGTTACAGCGTTTAGGTTGTTTGGCGGGTACTGAAAAAAAAGCGTCAGTCGCCGCTAGACATTTTATCCAAGACTATCAGCAGTTGCAGCGAAAGTACTCCCGGCAAAAAACTATCTCAGTATTTTATCAGATATGGCCAGAGCCTTTGGTGACGGTGACACAAGCGAGCTGGATTAATGAGATTATTATGTTGTGTGGTGGAAAAAATATTTTTGCGAATCTCTCTGGTGTGACGCCTGAAGTAAGTATGGAAGCTGTGCTTCGTGCAAATCCTGATGTTATTATTGGGAGTGAAACTAAAATGGATTGGCGGAAACAATGGCGTAAATGGCCGTTATTGTCTGCTGTCAAAAATAATAGGCTTTTTGTGATAGATCCTGATTGGGTGGAGCGTGCGGGGCCGCGGATTTTAAATGGGGCAGAGGAAATGTGTCGGATGATTGAGACGGTGCGTTAGTAGCCCCTATAAAAGCAAGAGCGTGTGCCTACGCAAGATACAATAAAAGGTAAAAAATCCATGTTTAAATTAACACTAGACCATAGAAAATCACTACGCTGGTGCGGATGGTTTTTCACAGCAAATATGCTGTTATTCTGGCTAATTGGCTTGAAATACACGCATTCAATTTCTTGGCTTGATACCAATTATTTAACTGCGCATGGCAAGCACACACTCGCTGGATTTTTGACGGTCAGTTATCTTGGACAGCTTGCTATTTTAGCTTATTTGCCAAGCGTGTTAATTGGATTGCTAATTTTAGTGGTAAATAGGCGTTATTTTATTTTTAGCGTGAGTGTTTTGATTGCGGCTTTGTTCGCCGGCGTTTTAATTAGCGATACGATTGTTTACAGTTTATTTCGTTTTCATATCAACGGAATTGTGTTGAATTTAATTCTCCATTCCTCCAACGAGCAATTTTTTGATTTTTCTCCCTACGAATATGTCGTGTGTATCGCAGTCAGTGCGGGTCTAGTTTTGTTTGAAACTTTGATCGCTTATCTTATTTGGTATTATGTCATCCAACGAGATGTATTGCGCGGAATAGGTAAGTGGATTGCTATTTTTGTCAGTCTTTGTGTTTACACATCTTACACCATGTTGATTTTTAGTTTTAATCACAATCTGGGTCGCGTCATGATAGAAGCCGTTCGTGTATTGCCACTCTATACGGAATTTCTGGGTGCTATGTTGCCGATGCAAAATGGACGGCTCGCATTAGAGCGAGCATTCGAACGTTATCTGATTCAACCGGCTCAAGCTTATCAATCTTTACATTATCCGTTGCAAGATTTGAAGTTTATACCACCAGAACGCCATTTAAATGTGGTTATTATCGGTGTAGATGCTTGGCGATTTGATATGTTGGATGAGTCTGTCACACCGAATATGTTTCAATTTGCAAAACAAGCTTGGGTTTATAAAAATCATTCTAGCGGTGGCGATGCGACAGGTCCTGGCATTTTTTCATTATTTTACGGATTGCCAGCGACGTATTGGACCGCTATGGAAGTTCAAAAACGTGGGCCCATTTTGTTGGATGAGTTGATCAAACATAATTATCAAATGAAAATTCTAGCCAGTGCTGGATTGACGATGCCGGCATTTAATAAAAATGTTTTTAGTGCCATAAAAGATTTGAAGTTAAAATTTCGTGGCAAAAATCCCTATATCCGCGACCTGGCTGTGACAAAAGAATTTGAAAAATTTATTGATCAAGTTCAAGTGAACCAACAACCCTTTTTTAGTTTTTTATTTTATGATACCGCACATAGTTATTGCGCAGTCCCAAATGATTTGAGACCTTTCAAACCTGCTGTTAAAGTGTGCGATCGTTTAAGTTTGACAAATCAGTCTGATCCTCTGCCTTATCTGAACCGTTATAAAAACGCACTGCATTTGGCAGACCAACAAGTGGGTGAGGTTCTAAATTATCTTAAATCCCACCATTTGTTAGAGAGCACAGTTGTGGTTATCACCGGTGACCATGGTGAGGAATTTAACGATAACCATCTGGGGTATTGGGGGCATGCGAGTAATTTCACGCATTACCAGGTAAGAACACCTTTGATTATTTATTGGCCAGGCTCGACACCGAAAACGATTACTCAGGGCACCAGTCATTTTGATATTGTCCCAACGTTGATGGAAAAAGTACTGGGCTGCAAATCGCAACCAAATGTATATAGTATGGGCAACTCTTTGCTCCATGAGCAAATCGCCCCTTATTTGATCGTCGGTAGTTATATTGGGTTTGGAATTGTTGAAAAAGATCGAATTACCACCGTATTTCCGACGGGGAATTTTCAAGTGACGCAATTGGATGGCAAGATTTTAACCGATGCAAAAATCCATCCGCCCTTAATGCAGGCGATTTTCCAGGATATGCGGCGGTTTTATCGGTAATTTGCTTAATATGCTTTGGCTTTTGTAAGGGCGAACCTATGTGTTCGCCCTTTGGCCTTAATAGGTAAATGTTATTTCTTTGGTCGAGAGGGTGAACACATAGGTTCGCCCCTACAAAAAGGGGATAGAAGAATACAGTATTTTTATCCTCATTACCTTCAGCTTTGCCCCCATTCAGGTTAAAATAGCCGATTAGTGCTCGTCTGCATAAAACTAAGATTAGGAAAAACAATATGACAAAAACATGGGATGATATTGACCCAGTAGAAACACAAGAGTGGTTGGATGCGTTGGCTTCAGTCGTCAAATTTGAAGGTAACGAGCGTGCAAGTTTTATTATTCAACAGCTATTGGCAGTAGCAGGAACGTTAGGCGGCGCTAGCACAATCACGACACCTTACTGCAATACGATACCGGTCGAACAACAACCTGAATATCCTGGTAATCTTGAATTAGAACAGCAAATTGATGCAATCATCCGCTGGAATGCAATCGCTATGGTGCTGCGTGCTAAAAAAGATGCGGGTGGTGTTGGCGGTCATTTATCGTCTTATGCATCGATTGCAACTCTCTATGAAGTCGGGTTAAACCATTTTTTCAACGGTGCTGCTGAAGGCACGCCGGGTGATTTAGTTTATTTTCAAGGGCATTCGTCAGAAGGTAATTATGCGCGAGCTTTTCTTGAAGGACGCTTGACAGAAAAAAACTTGAAAAATTTTCGTCAAGAAGTCGATGGCGATGGCGTGTCCTCTTATCCGCATCCCTGGTTAATGCCGAAGTTCTGGCAATTTGCGACTGTGTCTTTAGGTCTTGGTCCGCTGCAAGCTATTTATCAAGCGCGCTTTTTAAAATATCTTGAGAACCGCAAATTTATTCCAGCGAATGATCGCAAAGTGTGGGTTTTCACTGGCGATGGCGAAATGGATGAAGTCGATTCCATTGGTGCACTGACAGTCGCTGCACGCGAAGAATTAGATAATATTGTTTACGTTGTAAATTGTAATTTACAACGTTTAGATGGTTTAGTTCGCGGTAACGGAAAAATCGTTCAAGAATTGGAAGGCGTTTTCCGCGGTGCGGGCTGGAATGTTATAAAAGTTTTATGGGATAGCCAGTGGGACAAATTATTTGCCAAAGATACAAAAGGATTATTAATTCAGCGTCTAGGTAAACTCGTCGATGGCGAGTTGCAACACACACACTTACAAGATGTTGCTTATAGTCGCGAATTTTACTGTGGTGATAGTGAAGAACTCAAGGCAATCTTTGCTGATTTATCCGATGACGAAATTGCAGGCTTGCATCGTGGTGGACATGATCCAGTGAAAATTTTTGCAGCTTACAATGCCGCAGTCAAACACAAAGGTCAGCCCACAGCTATTTTAGCGCAAAGTGTTAAAGGATACGGGTTAGGTATTCATGGCGCTGAAGGTCGTAACATTGCGCACAATCAATTGGAAATGTCTGAAGCAGAGCTCAAATTATTCCGTGATCGATTCAAATTGCCATTAACAGATAAACAGTTAACCAGTTTGAGTTTCTATCAACCCGATGCAAAAAGTCCTGAACTGGCTTATTTGCATGCGCAACGAAAAAAATTAAACGGTTACTTACCAGCACGTCTCGCGCCTAAACAACCTTTAACAGTACCTGCATTATCTGCGTTTGATGCGGTATTAAAAGGAACGGGCGATCGCACGATGTCAACGACGATGGTGTTAGGGCGTATTTTTAATATTTTATTAAAAGACCCTAATATTGGTTCACGTATTGTGCCTATTTTTTCAGATGAAGTGCGTACATTTGGTTTGGAAGCTTTATTCCGACAAATTGGTATTTATTCTCATGTCGGACAGCTTTATACACCAGAAGATAAAGAACAATTACTCTATTACCGTGAAGTGAAAGATGGACAATTGTTAGAAGAAGGCATTACAGAAGCAGGTTGTATGGCATCATGGATTGCAGCAGCCACTTCTTATTCGACACATCAAGTGCCTATGATTCCGTTTTTTACGTATTATTCCATGTTTGGTTTTCAACGCATTGGCGATTTAATTTGGGCTGCCAGCGATATGCGTGCGCGTGGATTTTTAATTGGCGCAACTGCAGGTCGTACCACATTAGAAGGTGAAGGTTTGCAGCATCAAGATGGCAGTAGTTTATTAGTCGCATCAGCGGTACCAACCTGTCGTGCATATGATCCAACATTTGGTTATGAAATGGCGGTTATCGTGCAACATGGCTTGCAAGTGATGTATCAAGAAGAACAAGATGTGATTTATTATCTCATGGCTATGAATGAAAAATACGTACAGCCTGAAATGCCTAGCGGTGCTGAAGAAGGCATAATCAAAGGTATGTATTTGTTCAAAGCAGCGGGCAAGACAAAACTAAAAGTACAACTCTTCGGCAGCGGCGCTATTTTACGTGAAGTTATTGCAGCAGCTGAATTACTAGAAAAAGACTTTGAAATTGGCGCGGATATCTGGAGCATCACGAGCTTTGGTGAATTACGTCGTGATGGGTTGAATGTGCAACGAAACAATATGTTTTCGCCAGAGACAAAACCACAACAGAGTTATATCGAACAGTGTTTGGAAAAACATGAAGGCCCTATTATTGCTGCAACCGATTATGTGCGGGCTTATGCAGATTTAGTGCGTCCTTTCATCTCACGCTCATACTCTGTGTTAGGTACGGATGGTTACGGTCGTAGTGATACGCGCGATAAATTGCGTCATTTCTTTGAAGTAAATCGTTACTATATAGTGATTGCAGCGTTGTATGCTTTAGCAAAAGAAGGCAGTATCCCCGCAAGCAAAGTGACGGATGCCATGAAGAAGTATAATATTGATCCGAAAAAACCAAATCCTGTGACTGTTTAGGATTCAATACCCTTAAAGGAGAGATCCATTGGTAACTAAAAATATTATGGTGCCGGACATTGGCGGTGCTGCAGATGTCGATGTAATCGAAGTGTTAGTCAAAGCAGGCGATCATGTCAAAGTGGACACGCCTTTAATTACATTGGAATCTGATAAAGCCACTATGGAAGTACCTTCGACAGATGAAGGCACGGTGAAAGAAATAAAAATTAAAGTGGGTGACAAGCTTTCACAAGGATCGGCCATTTTAGTGTTGGAATTGGCTGATGCAACGGGTGCAAAACCGGAAGCAGTGGAAACAACTAAATCTAAAGCAGCAGAAACCTCTTCATCTAAAGCGGCCGCAGCACCTGCTGCTCCTATTGCCGCTAAAGCTACTCAGGCTGTTGCAGCAGAACCACAAACCGGTACTTTATTGATGGGTGGGTATAACGAAGACTTACACGCGGGTCCTGCGGTGCGTAAAATAGCGCGCGAATTCGGTGTGGATTTGTCGCAAGTGAAAGGCACGGGCCCCAAAGAACGTATCTTAACTGAAGATGTACAATTGTTTGTGAAGTCACGGTTGTCTCAAGTTCAAACGCAAACAGGCAGCGGATTACCTGCAGCTCCCAGTGTTGATTTTGCAAAATTCGGTCCTGTTGAAACACAAGCGTTATCACGTATCAAAAAACTGACTGGGAAAAATCTTCATCGAAATTGGTTGTTGATTCCACATATCACACAATTTGGTGAAGCCGATATTACCGAACTTGAAAGTTTTCGTCAGACACAAAAAGCAACCCTAGATAAACAAAATATTAAATTAACACCCTTAGTTTTTATTTTGAAAGCTGTGGTTGCAGCATTAAAAGCATTCCCACAATTTAATTCTTCTCTTGATGCTAGCGGTAAAAATTTAATTTTGAAAAATTATTTTCACATCGGTGTTGCAGTAGATACGCCGGATGGTTTGGTTGTGCCGGTGATTCGTGATGTTGACAAAAAAGGTATGTTAGACATCGCCAAAGAATTAACTGAAGTCAGCGAAAAAGCCCGTAAAAAACAGCTCACAGCCAATGATATGCAAGGCGGTTGTTTTTCAATTTCCAGTTTAGGCGGTATCGGTGGCACAGCGTTTACACCGATTGTTAATTTGCCGGAAGTTGCAATTTTAGGTGTGTCAAAGTCATCACAAAAACCAGTTTATGCAGAGGGTGCATTTGTACCACGCCTCATGTTGCCGTTATCGTTATCGTATGATCATCGCGTGATTGATGGTGCGGAAGGCGCGCGGTTTATGGTGCATTTAAGCAATATGTTGTCAGATATCCGAACTTTATTATTGTAGAAAATATTAGTTGATTATTTAGAGGAAAAAAAATGAGTAACGAAATTCAAACCGAACTAGTGGTATTAGGAAGTGGTCCTGGTGGTTACACAGCGGCATTTCGCGCTGCTGATTTAGGCAAAAAAGTCATCTTGATTGAACGCTATGAAAATATTGGCGGCGTTTGTTTGAATGTCGGTTGCATTCCCTCCAAAGCTTTATTGCACACAGCGAAAGTTTTAGATGAAGCACATGAGTTAGCACAATGCGGTGTTGATTTTGGTACACCCAAAATTGACACTAAAAAATTACGCGACTGGAAAAATAAAGTCGTGAGTCGTTTAACCGGCGGTTTAAAAACCTTAGCGAAACAACGTAATGTTGAAATTATCCAAGGTGTAGGCCAGTTTGTTTCCAGCAATCAAATTTCTGTCGAGGGACCGAAAGGCAAACAAATTATCACATTTAAAAACGCAATTATCGCTGCAGGCTCACGCCCAGTAAAATTGCCTTTTCTACCAGAAGATCCACGCATTATGGATTCTACCGGCGCATTGGAATTGGCTGAAACGAAATGCAAAATGCTGGTGCTAGGCGGCGGTATTATCGGTTTAGAAATGGCGACAGTTTATCATGCACTCGGCGCTGAAATTACAGTCGTTGAATTAATGGATCAAATTATTCCAGGCTGTGATAAAGATGTGGTGATGCCATTATATAAACGCATTCAAAAACGTTACAAAAGTATTTTATTAAAAACGAAAGTCACTAAAGTCGAAGCGAAAAAAGACGGTCTTTATGTCACATTCGAAGGCGAAGGCGCTCCTGATAAACCAGAACGATTTGATCGCATTTTAAGTTCAGTTGGACGACGTCCAAACGGCGATCAACTGGCTGCAGAAAAAGCCGGCATTAAAGTGGATGAACGTGGCTTTATTGCTGTCGACAAACAACTGCGCACCAATGTTCAACATATTTTTGCAATCGGTGATATTTGTGGGAATCCAATGCTGGCTCATAAAGCAATTCCAGAAGGGCGAGTGGCTGCTGAAGTTATTGCCGGCTTGAAACATTATTTTGATCCAAAATGCATTCCAAGCGTTGCCTATACAGATCCTGAAATCGCATGGGTAGGTATCACTGAAAACGAAGCTAAAGCGAAAGGTATTAAGTACGGCAAAGGATCTTTCCCTTGGGCTGCTAGTGGTCGTTCACTCAGTATGGGTCGCGACGAAGGCATGACTAAGCTTCTCATTGATGAAGCAACGCATCGTGTTATTGGTGGTGCTGCAACGGGACCTAATGCTGGCGAATTGATTGCTGAAATTGGCTTGGCAATTGAAATGGGTAGTGAAGTGGAAGATATTAGTTTAACAATTCATCCTCATCCTACTTTGTCAGAAACCATTGCAATGGCTGCGGAAGTTTTCGAAGGGACGATTACGGATTTGTATTTGCCTAAGAAAAAAACCGAAGCGAAGACGACTGCGTAGTTTTAGCGTTCAATGGGCTTCAGTAGGGCGAACACATAGGTTCGCCCCTACAAAACCCTTCCTATAAAATCAGAATCATTTTGACGATACATTTTAATCACATTAAAATCAGCAAATGAGAAAAGCTACCCCAAATGACATCCCAACATTAATGGCGATTGAAATCGCAACACAAGCAGAGCCATGGTCAGAAGATATCTTCAGGCAATGTCTGAAGATAGGCTATGATTGTTGGCTAATAGAAGAAAACCAAAAAATAATTGCTTTTATACTTGTGTCATCCACGATGGCCGGTGAAAGTCATATTTTAAACTTATGCGTAGATGTACCTTATCAGCGTCGAGGATTCGGCTGCGAACTTGTGACTTACGTGTTAAAGACTGAAAAAAATAAAGGCATGGGAGTTATTTTTTTAGAAGTCCGCCGCACCAATCAGCCAGCGATTGCGTTGTATCAGAAGATGGGATTTAAGCAGATCAATGTTCGAAAGAATTATTATCCGAATGGGAAAGAACGTGAGGATGCGTTGGTGCTTGCTATGGATTTAGGGGAGTAGTAGCAACTTTTCTTGTATTTTACACTACTGTCACCTCGCTCTTTACCGCTGTCACTCCGCACTTTACCTCTGTCACTTCGCCCTTTACCTCTGTCACCTCGCCCTTTACCACTGTCATCCCGCACTTTACCAGTGTCACCCCGCACTTGTTGCGGGGTCTGGACTCAAAATCATAAAAAAGTCATTAAAAAAATAAAATGTATTTTTATTATTAAAACCCGGACCCCGCAGCAAGTGCGGGGTGACAGTGGCTAACATATGGGTTCATCTCGCCCCTACAAAAGCCTCATTACAAAGTTTAATCATATTTCATTTATCTTTTCCCGTTTCCACAGTAAAATAGCCCTCTTTTTTGATTCTGTGAAAAACGACCCAATTATGTCTGAGCTCATAAAACAACTGACCCTACGCCGAACGTTTGCGATTATTTCCCATCCAGACGCTGGTAAAACTACGCTCACTGAAAAGCTATTGCTATTCGGAGGCGCTATTCAGTTGGCCGGTACTGTGAAAGGTCGAAAAGCATCCCGGCATGCAACATCAGATTGGATGGAGCTTGAAAAACAACGTGGGATTTCGGTCACAACCTCTGTGATGCAATTTCCTTATAAAACCCACATCATGAACTTGTTAGATACCCCAGGACACGCAGATTTCTCTGAAGATACTTATCGAACACTCACCGCAGTCGATTCAGCTTTGATGGTGATTGATGCGGCCAAAGGTGTTGAAGACCGTACCATTAAACTCCTGGAAGTGTGTCGTTTGCGGCATACTCCGATTATAACCTTTATCAATAAAATGGATCGCGATAGTCGCGATGCCATAGATTTGCTGGATGAGATCGAAACTATTTTAAAAATTCGCTGCGCACCGATTACCTGGCCAATTGGCATGGGACGGGATTTCAAAGGGGTTTATCACCTTTATGAAGATGCGGTATATCTTTATCAACCCGGTAAAAACGATGTCCAGCAAGAAGGCACCAAAATCATCGGATTAAATAATCCAGAGTTGGATGCGATGTTAGGCGATATGGCCGCTGAAGTTCGTGCCAATATCGAATTGGTCAAAGGCGCAAGTCATGAGTTTAATCAAGACGAATTTCTGCA
This sequence comes from Gammaproteobacteria bacterium, assembly GCA_039936115.1. Classification (GTDB taxonomy): domain Bacteria; phylum Pseudomonadota; class Gammaproteobacteria; order DSM-16500; family DSM-16500; genus DATIJJ01. The sequence goes on along the minus strand of JBDTIZ010000116.1, from coordinate 20,022 downwards.
AGGTAAATTAACCCCCGTCTTTTTTGGTTCAGCCCTCAACAATTTTGGCGTGCGCGAATTACTCGATGCCTTTGCAAAATATGCGCCCGCACCCCAACCACGTGAAACCAACTCACGTTTCGTTGAACCTGCGGAAGAACCGTTTTCAGGCTTCGTTTTTAAAATTCAAGCCAACATGGATCCATCGCATCGTGATCGAATTGCTTTTTTACGCGTTTGTTCCGGACACTATAGTCAAGGCATGAAAGTGCACCAAGTGAGTTTGGGTCGCGAAGTTAAAATCAGCCAAGCACTGACATTCATGGCATCTGATCGCGAGCATGTCGCCGAAGCGTGGCCTGGTGATATTATCGGTTTATATAATCACGGCACTATTCAAATCGGCGATACTTTTTCCGAAGGCGAAAATTTAAAATTCACCGGCATTCCGTATTTCGCACCTGAATTATTTCGTCTCGTTCGTTTAAAAGACCCGCTTAAATTAAAAGCCTTACAAAAAGGTTTGAAACAATTATGTGAAGAAGGTGCCACACAGTTATTTAAACCATTAAATAGCAATCATTTAATTTTAGGCGCAGTCGGTTTGCTGCAGTTTGATGTCGTAGCTTATCGCTTGAAACATGAATATAACGTAGATTGTGTGTATGAATCCGTTTCAGTTGCAACAGCGCGTTGGGTTTATTGTAATGATCCCAAAAAGTTAGAAGAATTTAAAAATAAAGCGTTTGATAATTTAGCCTTAGATGGTAGCGATAATTTAACTTATCTCGCACCAACTCGCGTTAATTTGAATTTAATGATAGATCGTTGGCCTGATGTCGAATTTAAAACTACGCGTGAACATTAGCAAAAATATTATTTAGAGTGCACAGCATGATAGAAGTCACCTCCGTCCACATACGGCTAAAAGATTTGGCCAAACGCCTCGAAGAAATTCGGAGGTATCTTTGACGTCGATCAAAAACGTGAAAGATTACAAGAAGTACAAGGCGAATTAGAAGATCCAGGCATTTGGAATAATCCAGAAAAAGCCCAAAATTTAGGGCGCGAGCGCGTGCAGCTTGAACATGTCGTTAACTCAACTCAAACCTTAGAAAGCAGTTTGCAAGATTCAGCTGAGTTATTTGATTTGGCAGTTCAAGATAATGATACAGGCACGGCTGAATTTATCATTCTCGAATTAGAAAAAATCACTAAAAAAATAGAAGCTCTTGAGTTTCAGCGCATGTTTTCCGGCGAAATGGATGCAAATTCCGCTTACATGGATGTGCAATCAGGATCTGGTGGCACAGAAGCGCAAGATTGGGCAAATATAATTTTGCGTATGTATTTACGCTGGGGCGAGCGTCATGGTTTTCACGTTGAAGTAATCGAAGCATCTGCCGGTGAAGTCGCCGGTATCAAAAGTGCTACGATCAAATTTACCGGCCCTTATGCTTATGGTTGGCTTAGAACGGAAACCGGTGTTCATCGGCTTGTCAGAAAATCGCCATTTGATGCGAATCATAAACGTCATACGTCTTTCGCGTCGGTGTTTGTTTCTCCTGAAATTGATGACAATATTGTTATTGATATTAATCCGGCTGATTTGCGTACCGATACGTATCGCGCGAGTGGCGCAGGTGGGCAGCACGTTAACCGAACGGATTCTGCGATTCGTATCACCCATATTCCAACCAATACAGTAGTGCAATGCCAATCCGATCGTTCGCAACATAAAAATAGAGCGTCCGCGATGAAACAATTGCGTGCTAAACTCTATGAGCTCGAATTACAAAATCAACGAGCAAAACAAGATGAATTGGAAGCCGGAAAAATGGATGTGACGTGGGGCAGTCAAATTCGCTCCTATGTATTAGATATGTCACGGATTAAAGATTTACGCACCGGTGTAGAAGTTGCTAATACTCAAGCAGTGCTGGATGGTGATTTAGATAAATTTATCGAAGCAAGTTTACTTAGCGGATTATAAGAGGCGTGACAATGACTGAACCTGAAAATACAACCTTAGACATGCATGAATTAATTGCGCAGCGTCGCACTAAACTTTCCGAATTACGCCGTACACAAAATGCATATCCAAATAAATTCCGCCGCGATGCCTTGGCGAAACCTTTGCTGCAAGAATATAGCGAAAAAACTGAAGCTGAGCTTGAAGCGGATCCTGTAGACGTTAAAATTGCAGGAAGAATAATGACGCGGCGTTTGATGGGCAAGGCGAGCTTTGTGCATGTGCAAGACATGTCTGGGAAAATTCAGTTATATGTGCGCCAAGATGAAATTCAATCTGAGATGTATGATGCATTTTTACAGTGGGACATTGGTGATATTGTTGGCGTAGAAGGTAAATTATTTAAAACGAAAACCGGCGAGCTATCGATTCGTGTCAAACACATTGAGTTACTGACAAAATCATTACATCCGTTGCCTGATAAGTATCACGGTTTAACTGATCAAGAATTACGTTACCGACAACGTTATTTAGATTTAATGATGAATGAAACAACGCGTCAAACATTTGTGACGCGTACCAAAATAATTGATGCCATTCGTCAATTTTTAAAAGATCGCGATTTTATGGAAGTAGAAACGCCGATGATGCAAGTGTTGCCGGGCGGTGCCGCAGCGCGTCCCTTTGTGACTTATCATAATGTATTAGATATGCCGTTATATTTGCGAATTGCGCCGGAGCTTTATTTAAAGCGTTTGGTGGTGGGTGGATTCGAGCGTGTTTATGAGATAAATCGGAATTTTCGCAACGAAGGTTTATCAACTCGGCACAATCCAGAATTCACGATGTTGGAATTCTACCAAGCGTATGCGGATTATCATGACTTAATGGATATGTCCGAAGAATTATTGCGTTATTTATCCAAAGAAGTCTTGGGAACGACAAAGATTACTTATCAAGACTATGAATTTGATTTTAGCCAACCCTTTCAGCGTATGACGTTAGTGAACTCTATTTTGCATTTTAACCCTGATTTAACATCAGAAGATCTTGCGACGCTTGATGCAGTTAAACGTGTGGCAAAAAAACTGGAAATTCCTGTACAAGAAAATTATGGTCTCGGTAAAATTCAAGTCGAAATTTTTGAAAAAACCGTAGAACAGAAATTAATTCAGCCTACTTTTATTACTGAATATCCTGCGGAAGTTTCACCACTAGCACGATGCAATGATTTGAATCCATTCGTTACAGATCGTTTTGAAATGTTTATTGGCGGACGTGAAATTGCGAATGGATTTTCTGAATTAAATGATGCGGATGATCAAGCGGAACGTTTTCAAAAACAAGTTGCGGATAAAGAAGCCGGTGATTTGGAAGCGATGCCTTATGATGAAGAGTATATCACGGCGCTTGAATATGGCATGCCACCGACTGCGGGTGAAGGTATCGGTATCGATCGATTAGTGATGCTATTTACGAATTCGCCTTCTATTCGTGATGTTATTTTGTTTCCGCATATGAGACCGGCGGGTAAATAAAATCTTCATCATTCCACCATCCTGCGTTCAATTCTGAGCGCTGTTTTAGGGGCGAACCTATAATGTTCGCCCCTTTGTCGAAGCGACAATATCGCTGTATTAAGGCCAGGGCGAACACATAGGTTCGCCCCTACAAAAGCATTCAACATAGATATTTGAGAGAATAATGAGAATCTGAAATGAGACTACAGATCAAAGCTAATAATCAAAATGGCTTTTCACTCCTCGAGCTACTCATCACTTTATCCCTCATTGCAATCATCTCTCTCATCACCATCCCCTCATTAAAAACATTTACACAAAAATCAAAACAGCAAATCCTGCTGTCGAATTTATTACACGCAATCTCGCTCACTCGTAGCGAAGCCATTGCAAACCACGAACGAGCAATGCTTTGTCATAGCAGTGATCAGCAAACCTGCGGCGGTGAATGGCAGGATGGATTTCTGATTACCACAACAGAACGCGTCCTGCATTCGTTTCAAGTGATTTCAGCTGACGGCAGCTTGCATTGGCGTGCATTTCCCTTGAGTCGTGAATGGTTGGAATTTTTGCCTTCGGGGTTAACTAATGCAGAACATGGTACATATTGGTTTTGTCAAAATACGGTGTCTTATCCGGTTTGGGCGATTGTTATAAATCGCGTGGGGCGGGTGCGGGTGATTGTTCCTGATAAAGATAATAAAATGATTGATGCAGCGGGGAATAATTTGGAGTGTTGATTGACGCAAGTATTTTTGACCCTCCTCTCCCTTGGGGAGGGGAGGTAAGCGATTTTGCTTAAACAAAGAATCCTAATTCTTACAATGCATTTATTTGTTAACACAATTCATTCAATACCTTTTGCACTTTGCTAGCCGTCTTTTCCCAAGTAAATAATTTCACTCGTTCAAGACCTTTAGTCACTAACGTTTGTCTAACCGTTTCATCAGAACAAATTTTTTCAATCCCAACCGAAAGCGAATCAACGCTAAACGGATCAATCAACAATGCCGCATCCCCAGCTACTTCAGGCAATGAGGTGGTATTTGATGTTAATACTGGAACACCACACGCCATACCTTCAAGAACAGGTAAACCAAATCCTTCATACAGTGAAGGAAAAACAACAGCTTTCGCACCGCGATAATAATTTGCAAGTTCATTTTCGCTTAATGTATTGCTGAAAATAATTCGTTGTTGCAAATTATGTTTGTCTATCATGGCGAGTAATCCAGGGTTTGCTTGTCCTGTTAAAATGAATCGAATATCAGAATCAATATGACTTTTCGCAAACGCTTGAACCAAGCGTGTTACATTTTTGTGCGGCTTAGTATTACCAATATGCAACAAATAAGGATACCCGGGATTATGTTTAACGCCTAGGGGTGACAAATGTTCGCTGACACCACAGCTTACATTCACAATTTTTTCTTCAGAAATAGCTGCCCATTTCAGGATGCTTTGTTTTGAATAATCCGAGACAGTTAGAATTTTATAGGCATTATGCGCAGCAGGACGCATAAAGAAATGATAATAAAATCGTTTTATCCATGCGGCATTACCCGGTGCAAACAAATGAATGAGATCGTGAAGCGTAAAAACAAAAGGCATAGGGGTATGAATACTTGAATTGAATCCGGGTGTAAAAAAAACTTTGTATTGATTTTTAAAACGATAAAGCTGTTGTGCTTGCCAAATAAAATTGGCAGGCGACAAAGGGTTCGGGCCCTCTGTAAAAATAGTTGTATGTTGTAAACGTGACAAGACTTCTGATGAAAATCGTCCTATGCCATTCGGCCCTGACCAGCGGCCATCAGCAATAATGTGAGATTCAGAAATTATTTTATTCATATTTTTATTGCCAGCATTCTTTGAGTGTACCTGTTCCTGTGAAATCTTTTTCCCCTAAGGAATTTAATCCTAATGTTCCGCATAATACATCTTTTTCGGCTTGTGTATCTAGCGGTTGTGCCTGTAATGAAAAAGTTGATTCTGTGTTTGTTACTATAGCAAGGCGATATTGATTAGCAACGATCGTTTCAGAAAAGCCAAGCGTGTTCAAATCGGCACCTTGAAAGGTATTATTCACAATATGATATTGTTCTAGTTTTCCAGCGAGTTTGATTAGATAGAGTTCGGCTTCTAGTCGGTTTGCGTGGATAAAGTGTTGTGAATAGAGTGGTACGCTAAGAGCGCCTAAAATAGTGATGATAGTTAACACTATGAGGAGTTCTAGTAAGGAGAAGCCTGAGGTTTTTTTCATGGAGAGTTCTGTATGTATAGTGATAAATATTGCCCGCTTGACCTATTACTGCTGTCACTCCGCACTATATTAATTGCTCTCACTCTGCACTATATTACTGTCACCCCGCAACAAGTGCGGGGTGACAGTGGTGTAGAGCTGGAGTAGTGGCAGGCTAAGAGCAAAATAACAAGCAACAGTGTGACTAAATTATTTAATTATTTAAGCTTGAGCGCCGTCTCTGCTAATCGTTTTCCAAGTGCAAAACACAGCCGCTGCTCCTCGTCACTAATTGAATTTTTCCCAGAAGCTCCCGCCACATGAGTCGCGCCATAAGGTGTGCCACCCGTCGACGTCGTATTCAAATCCGCCTCCGTATACGGAATACCTAACAATACAAATCCCTGGTGCAGTAAAGGCAGCATCATGCTCAGCAAAGTTGTTTCTTGTCCGCCATGCAAGCTTGCCGTTGAGCTAAACACAGCCGCTGGTTTATTCACTAACTTTCCAGATAGCCACAAACTACTTGTCGTATCGATAAAATATTTCATCGGTGCTGCCATGTTGCCGAATCGAGTCGGACTGCCAAGTGCCAATCCATTACATTCTTTTAAATCATCCAATGTTGCATAAGGCGCGCCTGAGTCTGGAATGGTAGGTTCTGTTGCTTCTGTGGTTGGTGAGACAGAAGGTACGGTGCGAATTCTTGCTTCACAACCCGGTACCGATTCAACACCACGCGCTATGTATTGAGCCATTTGTTTGACTGCGCCATAACGACTGTAATAAAGAATTAAAATGTTATTCATGTTATTCACCCATTTCACTACGATTAATTTTTACCATCAATGCATCTAATGCAGAGTCGGGGAGGATGCGGCGTAACACCGCAAATAAGTGTGCGGAAAAAGTTACATAATAATGTGCTTTCGGATGTTTACTTTCAAGAGCACAAATTAATTTCTTTACCACTGCATCAGGCCCTTGCGTAAATCTCTTTTCACTTGCAGTTAATTTAAAAAAATATTTTTCCATTTTGGTATAAAGATCACGGTGTATCGATTTTCGTTGACTTAAATTTTCTTCATAATGTAACAAAGCATTTTTACGTAAATTACTATGTATCGGTCCCGGTGCGATAATCGAAACAAAAATACCCGTGTTATATAATTCCTGGCGCAACGTGTGAGTAAATCCTTCAAGTGCAAATTTAGAAGCATTGTAGGCGCCACGAAATGGCATAGCGACAATGCCTAAAATAGATGTGTTTTGAATAATGCGTCCATGGCCTTGTTTTCGCATAACGGGGACAACTAAATTAGTCAATTCCATTGCACCAAACACATTCGTTTCAAATTGTTCGCGCATCATATCACGCGTTAAATCTTCCACTGCGCCCGCTTGCGCGAAGCCTGCATTATTAAATAATGCATCAAGTGTGCCGCCTGTTTTTTCGAGCACGTCGTTAAGTCCACGTCGAATAGAATCCGAGTCATTCACATCTAGCAGAACGGTCTCTAACCCTAGTGATTTTAATTTTACAAGATCACTGTCTTTGCGTGCAGTTGCAAATACGCGATAGCCTTTTTTTTGTAAGATTTCTGCGGCGCATAACCCAATACCACTCGAACACCCTGTTATTAAAATAGTTTTTTGCATTAAATTCTCCCATGAGCGTTGGTGATTAAAAAATAAAACATACGCAGGTACTTGCGTAAATTAAAGATTTCCATTATGATTCATTCCCACTTTTATTTTTCCTGGTGCGAAATGAAGTTGCTTGGCTGAAACAATTATAACGAATAACGGACTGATCAAAGATAGTTATTTTTCAAAATCTTGATAGCATTTTTTTATTCATTAATTAATCCAGGTGCTTTATGAATATACCTAAAACAACGACACAATTTATCTTTTATTTCCTTCGCCGCCAAGCGCTTGGTTTCATTGCTATCGGATTAATCTCCTGTATCTGGGCAGTTAATGATGCATTCTTTCCCTATTTTTTAAAGAAAATCGTTGATGGCGCAGCGCATTATCAGGGCGATCCTGCGGGCATTTATAGCGCATTGTTCGGGGTTTTATTGATGCTGGTATTATTCTGGATTTTAACCGAAGTCTTTTTGCGTATTCAAGGTATTGTGCAGCTTAAGACTTTTCCGCAATTTCGAGCCAATATTCGTGCGACAGTATTTGATTATGTGAAATCACATTCACATGATTATTTTTCTAATCAATTCGCGGGCAGCATCGCTAAAAAACTAGCGGATTTACCAACCAGTTGTCAGGCGATTATGGAGCTGATCAGTTTTAATTTCATTACTGCCTCTACAGGTGCTGTAGTAGTGTTAGTGATGATGTGGTTTACGCAACCATTGTTCGCATTGATAATATTTATTTGGTTATGCATGCATCTTGGCTTGACCGCGCTCTTTATGCGTTATGGTAATCAATATTGGGAAGTGCATTCTGCTTCTGTGACAGTGTTGAGTGGAAAAATTGTCGACGTGTTTAACAATATGTCGAGTGTGCGTTTATTTGCGCGTGGAAAATTTGAAGCGCACTACATGAAAAAATATCAAGATGATGAAATTCGTAAAGCAAAAAAAGCGATGTGGTTACTTGAATTGAATCGTCTTGGCTTGGGCTTAAGCGGATTGTTTTTAATTTTTAGTATTGTGTATGCTTTGCTGTATAGCTGGACGCATCATTGGATTACGTTAGGCGATTTTACGCAAGTCGGCATGCAGACATTTTGGTTGTTAGGTTGGATTTGGTTTATCAGTTTTCAATTGTCAGTGTTTGCTCGTGAGCTTGGCACGATAAATGACGCTTTAAATTTGATTACGAAAGGACATGATATTGTAGATGCACCGAATGCAACTTTCCTGAGTGCGACGCGAGGAAAAATTCAGTTTGAACAGGTGAAATTTGAATATCAAAAGAATCGTCCCGTGTTTCAGAACTTATCTGTCACGATTCCAGCAGGACAAAAAATTGGTTTGGTAGGATTTTCAGGCTCGGGCAAAACCACTTTCGTCAATTTGATTTTGCGCTTTTATGATTTAACTGCAGGTCGTATCTTGATTGATGATCAAGACATTGCAAAAGTGACACAGGATTCGTTGCGCCAACACATTGCTATGATTCCTCAAGATCCTAGTTTGTTTCATCGCAGCTTGTTAGAAAATATTCGTTATGGCCGGTTAGATGCAACGGATGCTGAAGTCGTTGCTGCCGCTAAACTCGCTCACTGTCATGAGTTTATTGAAAAGCTGGATCATGGTTATGGGGCGTTAGTGGGTGAGCGCGGAATAAAATTATCAGGCGGGCAACGTCAACGTATTGCAATTGCGCGGGCGATTTTAAAAGATGCCCCCATTCTTATTTTGGATGAAGCAACATCTTCTTTGGATACAGTGACAGAAAAACTTATTCAAGAAAGTTTAACGGATTTAATGCGTAATCGTACGACGATAGTGATTGCCCATCGACTGTCAACCTTGGCAGATATGGACCGCGTATTGGTGTTTGATAAAGGCATCATTATTGAAGATGGTACTCAAGAGAGTTTGCTGAATTTAGAAGGTCATTTTGCTAGGTTGTGGGAAATGCAAACCAATGGGTTTTTACCTGATGGGGCGAATGTTGAGTCTGAGGAAATGTAGGATTGGGGGGTGTTTTGTGCGCTGTACTTTTTGTAACCCTCCTCTTCCACAAAAGCGCGGGAGGAGAGGGTTGGGAGAGGAGGGTTATAAAATTCGTTTTTACAATAACGCAATAACAGACTTTTTTATCGCCTTTCCCCCAATTCCTGCTAAAATACAGCCCTCTCACAGAACAATAAACCGAGGTGTCATATGCCAATTTATGAATACGAATGTAATGCTTGTGGCCATAGACTAGAGGCATTTCAAAAGATGTCGGATGCAGTCTTGAAAAGCTGTCCGGAATGCCATAAAGAAGCATTACAAAAACTTGTTTCAGCTGCAGGTTTCCAATTAAAAGGAACAGGCTGGTATGCGACAGATTTTCGCAATAGCGGTAACAAAAAACCAGAACCTAAAGAACAAAGTACTGATAAAGGAACCGAGGGTAGCAAAACAGACTCAGGTTCATCAACGGAGAAAAAAGAATAACAAGGCGTGAGATTCTCTAAGTCCATAACACATCAGTAAGAGGTATAAATGTCATATTTGCGCCGTTATTTTATTTCAGGATTATTAGTTTGGCTGCCAATTTGGGTCACGTTTCTTGTGATCAAATTTCTGGTGGATATCTTAAGTTATTCGCTTTTATTGTTACCTAGAGAGTACCAGCCTGATGCATTGCTTGGGTTTCATGTTCCAGGTATTGGAGTTATTATCACGCTAGTAGTGATTTTTTCCACGGGCGTAATTGTTGCAAATTTCTTAGGACGTAGAGTGCTGGCGGTATGGGATGCCATCATGAACCGGATCCCATTAGTACGCACGATTTACAACGGTGTCAAACAAGTCTTAAATACGTTATTTAGTTCAGGCGGTGATTCTTTTCGTAAAGTGTTGTTAGTTCAGTTTCCTCATTCAGGAATGTGGAGTATTGCTTTTCAAACAGGTGATTCTACGCCTGAAGTAGATAAAGCATTTGAAAATGAGACGATGATTAGTGTGTTTATACCAGCCACGCCTAATCCTACGTCCGGATTTTTAATGATGGTGGCGCGTAGCAAAGTCATTGAGCTGAATATGTCTGTTGATCAGGCATTAAAGTTTGTGATTTCGCTCGGTGTCGTGCAACCGGTAAACAATAATATTATTACAGAAATAAACACAAAAGGTTAAAGTCATGCGTAGTCAATATTGCGGTCAAGTTACAACAAAACAATTAGATCAAGAAATCAAATTAGCCGGCTGGGTCCACAGACGTCGAGATCATGGCGGTGTGATTTTTCTAGATTTGCGCGATCGTGAAGGGCTTGTCCAAATCGTCATAGCACCGACGAACAAAGAAGCATTTCGAGTTGCAGAATCGGTTCGAAATGAATTTGTTATTCAAGTAACAGGTCGTGTGCGACATAGACCGGATGGTACTGTGAATCGTGATTTGACCACAGGTGAAATTGAAGTGGATGCATTAGAAATCACGATTCTAAATCGTGCTGAACCCACACCGTTTCCTATTGACGAATACCATGATGTCGGTGAAGAAACACGATTGAAATTTCGTTATCTGGATTTACGTCGTCCTGAGATGTTGCAGCGCATGAAATTCCGTGCAGCGATCACGCGGTATATTCGCCGTTATTTAGATGATCAAGGATTTTTAGACATCGAAACGCCATTTTTAACTAAAGCAACACCCGAAGGCGCACGTGATTATTTAGTCCCTAGCCGCACTAAACCCGGCAGTTTTTTTGCTTTACCTCAATCACCACAAATCTTTAAACAATTATTGATGATGGCTGGGATGGATCGCTATTATCAAATCGTACGTTGTTTCCGCGATGAAGATTTACGTGCAGATCGACAACCTGAATTTACTCAGCTTGATATTGAAACTTCTTTTTTAAATGAAGAAGAGATTCAAAAAATCATGGAAGACATGATGCGTGGTTTATTCGCTGAATTACTCAACGTGACGTTACCTAATCCATTTCCTCGCATGAGTTATGCAGAGGCGATGTCGCGTTATGGTTCTGATAAACCGGATTTACGCATTCCATTAGAATTAGTGGATATTAATGATTTGATGCGCACAGTTGAATTTAAAGTATTTTCAGGTCCTGCAAATGATCCGAATGGTCGTGTAGTTGCTCTGCATGTACCAGGTGGTGCTGAATTAAGTCGAAAAGAAATCGATGATTACACTAAATACGTAGGCGTGTTTGGTGCAAAAGGATTGGCTTATATCAAATTCAATGTAGATGGATTGCAATCACCGATCTTAAAATTTATTCCTGAAGATGTAGTGAAAACCATTATCGAACGCACAAAAGCAAAAGTCGGCGATATCATTTTCTTTGGCGCAGACAAAACTGAAATCGTCAATGAATCACTCGGCGCATTGCGAGTTAAGGTTGGGCATGATAGGGGGCTGGTTGAAAAAGACTGGCGTGCATTATGGGTAGTTGATTTTCCAATGTTTGAAAAAGGTGAAGGGCGTTTATCCGCTTGTCATCATCCGTTCACTGCACCGAAAATTAATGACATTAGTGAATTGTCACAAGATCCAACCAAAATTTTGGCACGTGCTTATGACATGGTAATCAACGGTACCGAAATTGGTGGCGGTTCTATTCGAATTAATTCTACCGAAATGCAAATGGCTGTGTTCCGTACCTTAAATATTTCTGAAGAAGCAGCACAAGAAAAATTTGGTCACTTGCTAACAGCATTAAAATTTGGCTGTCCTCCGCATGGCGGAATTGCATTGGGTATCGATCGATTAGCAATGTGGATGACGGGTTCAGATTCCATTCGTGATGTCATCGCATTTCCAAAAACACAAACAGCGAGCTGTCCTTTAACCGATGCACCTTCTCAGGTTGATCCAGCGCAGTTGATTGAATTAGGAATTCGGGTCAGACAAGATGTATTGGATGGAAAAAAAGTCACGACCGAAAAAATTTAGAATCATGTGAAACCATCGTGAGAAAATATCATGGCAGGTCATAGTAAATGGGCTAACATTCGTCACCGCAAAGCAAAACAAGATGCGGTGAAAGGTAAATTGTATACCAAATTAATTCGTGAAATTACAGTCTCAGCAAAATTGGGCGGCGCTGATGCTGATTCGAATCCACGCCTGCGCGCTGCAATGGACAAAGCATTAGTGTCTAATATGTCGCGTGATGTTATTGACCGTGCAATAAAGCGCGGCGCTGGTGGGATGGAAGGCAACGACGTTGAAGAAGTACGTTATGAAGGTTATGGGCCAGGTGGTGTAGCGGTGATGGTCGATTGTATGACTAACAATCGTAATCGCACAGTTGGGGAAGTGCGTCATGCGTTTACTAAGTGTGGCGGTAATTTAGGAACGGATGGTTCGGTCGCTTATCTCTTCACAAAACTCGGCCAACTAACATTTGCACCTGGTACCGATGAAGAGCGTATTATGGAATTGGCATTAGAATTAAATGCCAGTGATGTCGTGATTCATGATGATAAAAGTATTGATGTGACAACAACCCCAGAAACATTTCTTGCAATCAAAAACAAAATGATTGCGGCTGGTTTTGAACCTGTGCATGCGGATACTTCTATGATTGCTGCAACAAGTGTTCTGATTGTTGAGAAAGACGCAGCGGAAAAATTTCTGCGTTTGATTGATATGTTGGAAGAATTGGATGATACACAGGAAGTGTATTCAAATGCGGATATTTCGGAAACGCTGTTGGCAGAGTTGGGATAATGAAAAAGAATTCTCCCTCTCCTCTCGCTTTTGGCGGGAGGAGAGGGCTGGGGAGAGGAGGGTTTTGTTTTTTTAACTAAATATAAATATTGCGTACATTTGATATTTGGTTTCATAACACGTAAAGCGCTGTTAATAAATTTTAGAACCCTCCTCTCCCCAGGTAATGAAGAAAGGAGCAATTTTTTTATAGTAATGACGAAAGCTAAATTTGGAATAGCAAATGACAATCATCATCGGAGTAGATCCCGGATCACGTTTCACCGGTTACGGTGTGATTCAGTGGGAAGGAAACCAAAGTCGTTATATAGACAGTGGCTGTTTGCAATTATCAAATTATCCAATCGACCAGCGTTTACAAAAAATATTTTCAGGTCTTCAAAGCATCATACAATTACATCAACCTAACGAAGCCGCCATCGAACAAATTTTCATGCATCAAAATCCAGGCTCTGCTTTAAAACTTGGCCAAGCACGCGGCGCTGCAATTGTCGCATTAGGCATGTCAGTCGCAGAATATTCAGCACGCCAAGTTAAACAATCAGTAGTCGGTTATGGCGCTGCTGATAAAACGCAAGTTCAACACATGGTAAAACGATTACTCAATATTTCACACGATCTACAAGCCGATGCCGCAGACGCGCTAGCTATTGCACTTTGTCACGCACATACACGTTTTTGTGTAAGCAAAGTAGGTGTAGTTGCGCGCGGTAAAAAGAAACGTTCTAGTTGGCGAAATTATTGCCCTGAATGATGAATGCTCGACATGTGTTTTACTTTTTACAAATCAAAACAGACGCCAAGTTGACTGGATACCGCGGATAAACCGCGGTACGACGGCGGTGGTGATAATCATTCGTTTAATAATTAGGCCGTCTTACCGCGGCTTGTCCGCGGTATCCAGTCAACTTGGCGTCGATTCCGCTGCTTAACCAGCTTTTTTCTCTTTCATCAAAATAAAATTAGTCGAAGCGATCGCAAGCGCAGATACCACTAAAGTGATATGGATAATAACTTGCCACATCACAGCCATGTTTGATGTTAGTGAAGGATCAATAAATGTCCGTAACAAATGGATAGATGAAATACCAATTAATGCCAGCGCGAGTTTGACTTTCATGCTGCCCGCATTGACTTCATCCAACCATTCGGGTTGATCTGGATGAGACTCTAGGTGGAGTGGGGAGATAAAGGTTTCATAGCCACCAATCGTGACCATAATTAACAAATTCGCAATCATCACTACATCAATTAAATCTAATACGCTTAGCATGATGTGCGTGTCATCAAGGCTATTGAAATGCGAGATCAATTCAAAGAGTTCAACCAAAAACCGATAAGCATATGCACCTAATATTACAATTAAACCGAAATAAAGAGGCGCCTGCAGCCACCGGCCAAGAAAAATGATTTTTGCTAGTATTTGTTTCAGGGTGTCCATAAGTCACAACCTCAATGATCTCTTTATTTGAAAAGCAATATATCAATAATGACTGCGCGCTGACAAGCGAGTAAAATGGCCACTGCCAAATGAAGGATAGATTATGATAGGACAAATTCGCGGAATTATTCTGGAAAAACAACCCCCTCAATTATTGTTAGACGTGAATGGGATTGGCTATGAAATTGATGCCCCCATGAGTACGTTTTATCGGTTGCCAGAAATGGGTCAAGAAGTCACCTTGTTTACGCATTTTGTGGTGCGGGAAGATGCGCATCATTTATATGGATTTTTTGCACGCGAAGATCGTGTGTTGTTCAGAACTTTGTTAAAAGTCAATGGAGTAGGCCCTAGACTTGCATTAACGATTTTATCAAGTATCGAGCCGGATGAGTTTGTGCGTTCTATTGTAAATAACGATGCGGCAAGTTTAGTTAGGCTGCCAGGCGTGGGTAAAAAAACCGCAGAACGCTTAATTATTGAAATGCGCGATAAATTATCTGCCTGGCATGAGCAATCTCCAGTAGAATTGAGTCTGCTTACTCCAACAACAGAGCGTGGCGCGCGAAATCAGGCGGTTCAAGATGCTGTTTCCGCGTTGATCGCGTTGGGTTATAAACCACAAGAGGCCAGTCGTGCGGTGGCAAAAGTGGATGATGGAATCTTAAGCAGTCAGGAAATTATTCGCAAAGCATTGCGGGAGATGGTGGTATGAATGAAGCGGACAGAATGATTTCGGCACAGTCTATTCAAAGTGATCCTATCGATCGAGCCATACGTCCAAAAACCTTGCACGATTATATTGGCCAACAAGCTGTGCGTGAACAAATGGAAATTTTCATTCAAGCCGCGCGTTCAAGACAAGATGCCTTAGACCATGTTTTAGTGTTTGGCCCGCCGGGCTTAGGTAAAACCACTTTAGCGCACATTATTGCAAATGAAATGGGTGTTGGTTTTCGCCAGACTTCTGGTCCCGTTTTAGAACGGCAAGGCGATGTGGCAGCGTTACTTACCAATCTACAAGAACGCGATGTATTGTTTATCGATGAAATTCATCGTTTAAGCCCCGTTGTTGAAGAAGTGTTATATCCCGCGATGGAAGATTATCAATTAGATATCATGATTGGTGAAGGCCCAGCCGCGCGTTCCATTAAATTAGATTTACCCCCATTTACGTTAATCGGCGCAACAACCCGTGCTGGATTATTAACGTCGCCCTTACGCGATCGTTTTGGTATTGTGCAGCGCTTGGAGTTTTATCAAGTGGCAGAGTTAACACAAATTGTCGAACGTTCTGCGCTGATTTTGAATGTATCCATTGAAACTACTGCCGCCACTGAAATTGCTAAACGTTCCCGCGGCACACCACGAATCGCCAATCGATTACTACGTCGTGTACGTGATTATGCCGAAGTCAAATCGAACGGAAAAATCGTGTTTGACATTGTTAGGCGCGCATTGGAGTTACTAGATGTTGATGAATATGGTTTCGATATGATGGATCGAAAACTCTTATTAGCATTAATTGATAAATTTGGCGGCGGACCCGTTGGCATCGATAGTTTGGCGGCATCGATTAGCGAAGAACGCGGTACGATTGAAGATGTGATTGAGCCGTTTTTAATTCAACAAGGTTTTTTAATGCGTACGCCCCGTGGACGTATGGCTACTCGGCTTGCCTATTCGCATTTTGGGTTGCCGATACCAGAAAGAATTGTGCAGCAGAAAAACTTGAGTTTATTTGAAGAAATATCATGACAGAATTTATTTTTCCGTTACGAGTCTATATTGAAGATACGGATTATTCCGGTGTGGTATTTCATGCAAATTACTTAAAATATTTTGAACGTGCACGTTCAGAATGGGCAGAAATAGCAGGTTTTGGTATGCAGTGGCAGCGAGCCCAGCAACTTTATTTTGTGATTCGGCATGTCAGCTTGGACTTTTTAAGACCGGCACGTCTGCATGAACAGATAGAAGTGGTCACGCGCTTAAAAGCGATTAGAGCTGCCAGTTTTATCTATGATCAGTATTTGCGCCCGGCGGATTCAAACGATATTATATTAGCCAAGGCTGAAGTGAAGGTAGCGTGTCTTGATGCTGATTTTCGTCCGAAGGCGCTGCCTGATTTTTTACAAAGTTTATTAAATGGAATAATTGCGGAGAACTAAATAATGATGATGGATTCCTCTTTGTGGGCGTATTTCATAAACGCAGGGCTAGTTGTGAAATTAGTGATGTTGTTATTAGTGGGTGCGTCGGTTTTATCTTGGACGTATATCACCCAGCGTGTTTTTTATTTAAAAGATGTGCGTGATAAAACCATCGCGTTTGAAAACGAATTCTGGTCAGGTGGTGATTTATCTAAACTCTATGCTGAAAGCACCAAACGTAAAACAGATGTGCAAGGATTAGAAGCAATTTTTCAGGCAGGTTTTAAAGAGTTTCTGCGTTTACATAAACAAGCAGGCGTATCGGCGGAAGAAATTGTGGAAAGTGGCAAACGGGCTATGCGCGGTGCGCAGATGCGTGAACAAGATAATTTAGAATTGCATTTGCCAGTGTTGGCGACGGTCGGTTCGACTAGTCCTTATGTCGGATTATTCGGCACGGTGTGGGGAATCATGTTGTCATTTGGTGCAATGGCCCATGTGCAGCAAGCAACAATTTCAATGGTCGCACCTGGTATTGCCGAAGCATTGATTGCCACAGCGTTAGGGTTGTTTGCGGCAGTTCCGGCGGTGGTGGCCTATAATCGTTTTTCAACCGATATTAATCGACTCTTAAATCGATACGATGTTTTCCAAGATGAATTTGCCAATATTTTATTTCGCCAGGCGCAAACTAGCGTGCCCCGGCCCGATTTGCTTGCAATGACGGAGTAAACCATTATGCAACTTATGAATCAGCGTCGTACCCGCCGTGCCATGTCAGACATGAACGTCGTTCCTTTTATTGACGTGATGTTAGTGTTGTTGGTTATTTTCATGATTACGACACCCTTGTTAACGCAAGGTGTAAAAATTGATTTACCGCAAACCGAAGCCAAAGCCATTCCACCGGATCAAAAAGAACCATTAATTGTCACAGTCGATGGCTCGGGAAATTTTTATTTAAATATCTCGAGTAAACCGAGTGTGCCGGTCACAGCGCGCGTTTTAAGTAACTTGGTTTCAACGCAATTATCAGCAGAAATTCCAACCGAACAACAACGTCCGGTCTTGGTTCGCGGCGATAAAAATGCAAATTATGGCAAAATTGTTGAGGCAATGGTGTTGTTACAACAAGCAGGTGCGAAATCAGTCGGCTTGATTACACAACCATCTCAAACAGAACAAAGTACAGGTTAGGTTTATGCACTCCAGCAAAGAAAAATATTCTAAATCTTTTTTCTTCGCCTTAATGTTGCACGTTGTTGTGTTGGCGGTGTTAGTTGTGAGTTTTGATTTTAGCGCTAGAACACCGGTGTTGCAAAACACTGCGAATAAAGAGAATATCATTAATGCTATGGTAATGAGTGCGCCGCCAAGACCTACAAAGATCGCGCCTAAACCTGAACAATTTATTCCGCCTAAACTTGCGTCAGTTAAACCAACCCCACCAACGCCTCCCAAGCCGGTTTTTCCAGATCCCGTGAAGCCTGTTAAACCGCAAGAAAAAATTAAAATAGCACCGCCAACCAAGCCCGCGATTGCAATTTTAGATAAGAAGCAAAAAAAATTGCAGGAAGATAAAATTGCTCAGCAATTATTGGCTGATATCAAAAAACAAACCGACCAGCAAAAGAAAGTAAAGCAAAAAGCTATTGCGGCAGCGTTTGAAAAAGAAATGAAACAATTAACCGCTAAATCCATACAAAAACAATTGCAGCAAGAACAAAAACAATTATTAGGTGCTAAGACACAGCAAACACAAGGTGAAGTCAATAAATATAAAGCACTTATTTTGCAAGCCATTAGCCAAAATTGGTTAGTGCCAAAGTCGGTGAATAAGAGTTTATTTGCAGAATTATTAATTCATGTTGCGCCAGGCGGTGTTGTGTTGGATGTGCAAATCATCAAAGGCAGTGGCGATGAAAGCTTGGATCATTCTGCACGCTCTGCCGTATTCAAATCATCCCCGTTACCCGTACCTGCGGATTTGGATGCGTTTGACACATTTAGACAGTTTGTTTTGAAAGTAAAACCCGAAAATGTTTTAAGTTCTGAGACATGGGAAAGTTAGACTTGTACTCTTTTGTAGGAAGGTATCTATTCCGTCATCGCAAGCACGAAGCAACCAGATTTTATTATCAATAATATTTTATCATTCCCGCGAAGGCGGGAACCTATCCATATCATTTCTCCAGCCATGCAAGTCAATCCCTTCCCGCATGGTTTTCGGTTTAATGACTTACCATATAAACCGAGGACGACGCAACTGGCTTACTTCTTCTGGTGTTTTCTCTATTAATTTTTGCTGATTTTGCTCTCCGAAAAAACCTGCAGCTATTCTTCTGAGGTATCTGTTTCCTTTCTTGTGATGGTGTTTGCGATAGTGTGCGTCAGCCTTTTTTGCTTCTTTTTCTTGTCTTTGTATGGCAACAGCTGCCTATTTGAATTAGGCGTACATAATGTACTCAGTTTGGATCTATTTCAATATATTGTAATCAAAATAACCATTGATTGGTTGAATTCCCGTACAAAACTGTACACATAGATTGATCACTACAAAAAGCCAACCCAAACGATTGACCTATCTACTCGCTTATAGCTTATAAAGATGGGATACTGTGGTACCAACAACCTAGTGTGCTGGTCGGTTTCAATAAGGATGAAATCGTATAAAGATGGAGGTTCGGATCATGTTGCTGCAGTTAATATCGATTTTAGTCATTTTATTGCTGATTGCTGTGACATATTCTTTATGGCGTTTTTCGCGTAACTTGCAAACATTAAAAGCACAGCTCTCGGCGACAGAGACCCAATTACACAAAGAAACAGAAAAACAGTTACATTTACAAACAGAATTAACCGCTCTGCAAGAAAAAATGTCCCAAGATGTTTTGACCGATAATCTGACGGGCTTACCTAGCCGAAAAATATTTGAAGATCGTCTTGTATTGACAATCAATCAAAGCATTCGTCATCAATTAACCTGTAGCATAATGTTTTTGGATTTGGATGGATTCAAAATTATTAATGATGCTTTAGGATATGATGTTGGTGATGCACTATTAAAAGAAGTCGCGCAACGTTTGTTAACTTGCGTTCGAACAGTCGACACGATGTGTCGATTTGCCGGCGATGAATTTGTTTTTATCTTTTCTCAAATTGCAAAAGCTGAAACCGCAGCCTATCTTGCACAACGTTTGCTGGATTCGATTGCGCAGCCTTTTATGGTGCAAGGCCAAGAGCTCTATGTCACAGCAAGCGTTGGTATCGCCGTTTTCCCACTGGATGGCAATGATGGTAAAGCATTACTGAAAAATGCTGAT
>JBDTIZ010000115.1:0-10130 GCA_039936115.1 Gammaproteobacteria bacterium | reverse complement strand
AAGCGATTACCATAAATTCGAGTCAGTGCAATCGCTTTTTCAACTGCACGCGCAGCCACATCAACATCACGCACGCGCGAATGATCACAATAGTGCTGACTTGATGCATATTGTTTTTTACGTAACTTAATCATATCTTCATCTTCAGCATGCACTGCAACCATCAGATTTTGTGTGGCTGCGATGGCAAAAACTGCATGTAGACTTTCATCGTCATCAATCACTAAATTTCCCGTGCTACAACCCATAAAGATTTTGATCCCAATTGCTGTTTGTTTTACTTTATGAATTTCACTGAAATGATTTTTGTCAGCCCCAAAATAAAGCTGATAACGAAGAGGTATGCCTGCTTGTTTTAATTGTGAATCGATGAGCTGTTTTTTCTCTTGGAAAAGTATTGCAGTACACGTAGGTGGGATTGTATTCGGCATATCAAAAACTGTAGTATAACCACCATGAATCGCAGCCAGGGCACCCGTCTGCCAATCTTCTTTTTGCTCCATACCTGGCGTTCTAAAGTGAACATGCGGGTCGATTAGCCCAGGAAAAATAGTCAAGCCAGTTGCATCAATCTGCCGTTCGGTTTGACTCTTAATCGTAAAATCTAATTGTTTTCCCTCAATCGATTTTGCGCCGGAAATATGAATCATGTAGCATATCCTCTAAATTCTGACTTCTACCTGATCTCTTTCAAATACTTTTTCACAAAAATGACAGGCTAATTTAATTGATTTTAATTGTTGCTCAATGGAAAAGCGACTTTCGATAAATTCAGATTGGGTTATACATGAAGGATTAGGGCAAATAAATACATTTTTCATTTCTGAAGGTAAGTGTGTCGAGATTTTTTTAACAACGGTAAAGTTGTCAATAATATTAATTGTTGCATCAGCTGCAAACACAACAATTTCATTGGCTTCCTCATCTGTTAAAATCCGATCTTCTATTTTAATTAAATCTTTCATACCTATCAGCTTACTGGGCAACCGTAATCCAATCGTAATTTGTAGCTGGCTATTTTGTAGCGATAACAAATGAATGATTCGCAAACCTTGACCTGAAGCAATATGATCAATCACCGTACCGTTTTTAATGGCTGAAACTGAAAGTGTACTCGTCATAATAGTGGCTCATGCAAAATTAAAGTTAATAAAGCTTGTCGTACAACTACACCATTAGCCGCTTGTTGAAAATAATAGGCATAAGGCGTTTTATCCACTTCGTGAGAAATTTCATTTACACGCGGAAGAGGATGTAAAATTTTCAAATTAGGTTTAACATTTTTTAACATCGATCCTCGCATAATAAATTGATCTTTGATAAATTTATATTCGGCATCACTAAATCGTTCTTGCTGAATTCTCGAGAGATAAAGTATATCGACTTTACTAATCACTTCTTCGATGGTTTGATGAAACGAAAAACGTACGCCGCGTTTTTTCAACTTATCACACACTGAATTAGGTAACATTAAAATCTCGGGTGAAACTAGATAGAGCCTCACATCATACAAAGAAAAAAGTTCTAGAAATGAATGAATCGTTCGGCCATATTTTAAATCGCCTACAATTGCAATTGATAAATCATTCAATGTAGGTTGGCATTGCTGAATCGTAAATAAATCAATAAGTGCTTGCGTGGGATGTTGATTTGCACCGTCTCCTGCGTTAATCACTGGGCAATCAGCAATTTCAGCAGTGAGACACGCTGATCCTTCGGCCGGATGACGAATAGTAATTAGATCAGCATATTCTGCAATCACACGCATCGTGTCATGTAAGGTTTCGCCTTTTTGAATCGATAATCCATCATCACTAGCAAAACCTATTGTTTTAGCACCTAATCGTAATGCTGCTGCTTCAAACGACAATCGTGTTCGCGTGGATGGCTCAAAAAAACAATTTGCGATGACTTTGTCTTCTAGGATTTTGGGGAATCTTGTTTCTTGAAATAGTTTAGCTGTTTTTAGTACGAGCTCTACTTCCGTTAATTGCAGATCTTTTGTTGAGATGATGTCGTGTTGATACAGTATATTATCGGTCATATCACTACCTTAAATCTAATAAAATTTTTATTGTAGGGGCGGACCTGTGTGTCCGCCCTTTGGTTACTCGAGCTGACGCCGCAGGGCGAACACATAGGTTCGCCCCTACATATGCGTTCTGAATGCCAGATCAGTTGCAAGACATAAGAGTTATTACAACTGAACCGTTTGCCTCTCCTTCAATTCCCCACTCACAATCTCACGCCATGAACGCACCACTAAAGGTTTGCCTTTTAAATCAATTAAACATTGCAACATGATCTGAGCTTTTTGCACGTTCGTAATCAGTGCAATGTGATGATCAATCGCTAATCTTCTAATTTTAAAACCGTCCGTTTGATTACTCGGCTTCTGATTGTTCGGTATATTAATAATTAAATCAATTTTGCGTTGGGTTATGATAGTTCTGATGTTAGGTTCCACTTTTTCACTGGCTTTATAAACAAAATAAGTGGCAACACCATTTTTGAAAAGAAACGAGTGTGTGCCTTCCGTACTGAAGATTTTCCAGCCCTGATTTTCTAAAATATTAAGTTGCGGTAGTAATTTTGCTTTGTAGGGATCCGCAATTGAAATCAACATAGTGTTATTTACAATGCTTTGCTCTGATGCAAGCCACGCTCGCCAAAAAGCATCATGTAGATTTTCACCAAGACAAGCCACTTCACCCGTTGATGCCATCTCAACATGCGCTACCGGATCTGCACCTTTTAATCGTTGATAGGAAAATTGTGGTGCCTTAACACCCACATAATCAAGTTCCAATGTTTCATAATGATCATTACAATTTATGTTTAGCATTGCTTTCGTCGAAATTTCAATAAAATTATGATTCGTTACTTTCGAAACGAATGGTAACGAACGCGAAGCACGTAAATTGCATTCAATCACTTGGATATGATTATGTCTTGCAATAAATTGAATATTAAACGGTCCAGTAATTTTTAATGCGCGCACAATGTTTCTCGTGATTTTTTTCGTGCGTCGTATTGTTTCAAGATATAAATTTTGCGGAGGTAAAACTAATGTCGCATCACCTGAATGTACACCTGCGTTTTCAATATGTTCATTGATTGCTTGAATAATGATTTCACCGTCTTTTGCAACACCATCTATTTCCAATTCTTTGGCGTCTTGAATAAATTTGGAAATAACGACGGGGTGTTCTGGTGAAACGAGTGAAGCTTGCAATAAGTACTGTTGCAAAGATGTATCATCAAATGCCACATTCATCGCGGCACCGGATAAAATATAAGATGGTCGAATGAGCACTGGATAACCAATTTCTTTTGCAAAGGCTTTGGCATTTTCTAAATGCGTCACACGCTGCCATGCTGGTTGATCAATACCAAGTTCATTTAGGAGTGCCGAAAATTTTTCTCGATTTTCAGCACGATCAATATCTTCAGCCGCCGTACCTAACAAATGATATCCGGCTTTTGCCAATGGCATCGCGAGATTATTTGCAATTTGCCCACCTACAGAAACAACAATACCCATTGGTTGCTCAATATCAGCGATATCTTGGATACGCTCAAATGTCAGTTGCTCGAAGTACAGACGATCTGATTCATCATAATCAGTTGAAACTGTCTCGGGATTTGAATTTACTAAAATGGCTTTTTTACCGAGCGATCGTAAGGTTCGCGATGTATTGACTGCACACCAATCAAATTCAACTGATGAACCAATCGAATAAGGTCCAGAACCGAGCACCAACACAGAATCATTACCTGCAGCATCGACATCTTGCTCTGTTCCGTGATACGTCAAATATAAATAATTTGTTTGCGCAACAAATTCTCCCGCCAACGTATCAATCTGTTTTGCAACAGGAAATATGCCCGCTTTTTTTCGCCATTGACGAATATCTGTTTCAGTTAAGTTTTGCAACTGACCGATAACTTTGTCTGATAAACCAAACTGCTTAGCCTTGCGCAGTAAATCATCCGTACATTTTTCTTGTTTAAGTTGCTTTTCGAGTGCTGCAATTTTTGCAATATGAAATAAAAACCATGAATCAATTTGACTTAAACGATGGGCTTCATCAACCGTTCCCCCATGCATAAAATATTGATACAGTGCAAACACTCTGCGATCTGTTGGATTTGCAATTTCGAATTTAGTATCGGCAATTTTTTCTGGATAATCATTCAAGCAAGATGCGCCGATGTTCAACATGCCGACAGCTTTTTGTAACGCTTCCGGAAACGACCGTCCGATTCCCATTACTTCGCCGACACTTTTCATTTCTGTGCCGATTGTTCTGCCGGCGCTTTTTAATTTTTGTGTATCCCAACGTGGGATTTTTACGACTAAATAATCTAATGCGGGTTCGAAGAAAGCGCTGGTTTTTTGTGTCACGCCGTTAATGATTTCATGTAATTGCCAACCTAAGGCAAGCTTAGCTGCAACAAATGCCAGTGGATAACCTGTTGCTTTTGATGCAAGTGCACTTGAACGCGATAATCTTGCATTGACTTCAATCACGCGATAATCGCCATTGATTGGATTCACTGCATATTGAATATTGCACTCACCCACAATACCAAAATGATTCGCGACTTTGATGGCTATATTTCGAAGTATTTGATGCTCTTCATTCGTTAACGTCTGTGCGGGAGCGACTACTATACTTTCGCCAGTATGAATCCCCATCGGATCCATATTTTCCATATTGCAAATGGTTAACGTATTTCCAGCAGAATCGCGCACAATCTCATATTCAAACTCTTTCCAACCAAATAGATATTCTTCAATTAAAATTTGTGGCGATGCGGCGAAGGATTCTTTTGCGCGTTCACTGAGTTCCGCAGCTGAGTCAATACGGCCCGATCCCAGCCCTCCTAATGAAAATCCAGAACGCATCATCACAGGGTAACCAATATTTTCTGCTGCACTTAATGCATCAACAACATTGGTGACGCAATAACTTTTAGGTGACTTGACGCCAATGGATTCTAATTTACGTTTGAAAATATCGCGATCTTCTGTTTGTCTGATGGCTTCAATCGGTGTGCCGAGCACTGCAACATTTTCGTTTTCCAGCACACCTGCTTCATCTAATAATAAACCAAGATTTAGCGCTGTTTGCCCGCCAAATCCTAATAAAATCGAATCCGGCTTTTCTTTTTGAATAATACTGGTGACCACATTCAGCGTCAGTGGTTGCAAATAAACTTCATCTGCCATTTCTGGATCTGTTTGCACTGTTGCAATATTGGGATTCACTAAAATTGTTTTAATCCCTTCTTGCTTTAATGCTTTGATGGCTTGCGATCCTGAATAATCAAATTCACCCGCTTGACCGATTCGTAAACCGCCTGATCCTAGTATCAACACTTTTTTGCATGTTAAGCGCATAATTACTTTCTCATCGAGATGACATCATAAAATTTTTCAAATAACCATTGTGTATCCAGTGGGCCTGGTGCTGCTTCTGGATGAAATTGCACAGCAAAAAAAGGCAGTTTTTTATGTTCAATGCCTTCAACACTTTGATCATTTAAATTTCTGAAAGTGACTTGCCAATCAGTTGGCAATGTTTTTTCATCAACCGCATAACTGTGATTTTGTGAGGTTAAATAGCACTGTTGTGATGATGCATCCATACAAGGCTGGTTATGAGAGCGATGTCCGAAGGGTAATTTATAGGTCGAAGCACCGACAGCTAATGCCATCAACTGCGTGCCTAGGCAGATGCCAAAAATAGGTTTTTCACTGCGCATAGCTTTTTGTAAAATCGTAATCGTTTCTTTGCAATGCGTTGGATCGCCTGGACCATTTGACAGAAAAACACCGTCATATTGTTCATTGGTATAATCGTAATTATATGGCACGCGTTTTATCTGAATGGGAAAACGTGTCAATGAACGAATGATATTTTCCTTAATGCCACAGTCAACGACTATGACTGTTTTTTCACCCGCACCATACATACGAGGCTCTTTGATCGAAACTTTTTTCACCCAATCGACTTTGGAAAAATCTTCGAATTCTTGCGGCAACGTGTCGCCTAATGCGATCGCGCCGGGAATAACACCTTGACTGCGCAGACGTTTGGTCAGCGCACGCGTATCGACATTCACAATAAAAGGAATATTTTTTTCTTGTAACCAGGATAATAAAGATTGTTTTGCGCTGTGATTTGAATAGTGTTCTGCTAATTCCGAAAAAACCACACCTTTTACATGAATGGTTTCTGATTCCCATTTAGAACTATCTGAAACGCCGTAATTTCCGATCAATGGATAAGTAAAAACTAAAATTTGGCCGGAATAAGAGGGGTCTGTTAATGATTCAACATAACCTACCATCCCTGTATTAAATACCACTTCGCCATAACAAATAGGTTGTTGCGACGCTTCTGCAGTGCCTTTAAAAACTTCGCCTGTTTCCAAAACTAATTGCGCTTGAATGAATTGCATTGTCTCTTCCCATTTCAATAAATGTGGTGAATTAATGCTCAAGTAGATACACGCAAAGAGCATTCTATACTGAAGTGGGCTTAACGAATAAGACTTTTTTGTTTTTTTTATTTTTTAGGGTAGGCTTGAGGGCTAACTTAAATGCCTTAATCACTTAAGCGCCTATTTTTTCATACCTGCGAGAACAAAAAAATGTCGATTGCAAGATGAATACAAGGCTTCCCAAAGTCCGATACTGAGCTTTATAGTTTATTAAATAGAAATGAGAATACTGACCGCAATAAAGATGGCGGATTGGGAAGAGCATTCCGCAAAAAATCACGTCACCCTCTTGTGAGTGAAGCTTTTTCTTTTGATAATGAGCTGCCTGATAAGCCATCTGGTGCAGTCAAAGTTAAAAATACTGCTAAGCTTTATGAGCTCACTCATCTTTTTAAGAATGGCTACGATAAACATGAACCAAATGAAAATAAATATGCAATTTGTCTTGCACTCATTTGTCGAGAACTCAATAATTTTGCTCCAAAAAAATCAGCTGAACGAACACCCAATAAAATTGATTTGCGGCACACAAACATTGCTTTAAACGAGCTCACCGAGCTTTATAAAGAAGCAGGCCCTCTTCAAGATAAAACATTATCGTTTGGCATCAACATTAGTGAATTGATTGCGAAAAAAAGAGCTGCTCACGCAGCCATATTAGGTGCGAGCATCGTTCCTGTAAGTCAGATTTCCGCTATAGCAGAGGCGACTATTTTTCATAGTGAAGTAAGGCTACTGTTTTAGAACGTGAGAGAGTCCGAAAACAGAAACTGACTTCAGTTGCATTAAGAGTACCGGGTTTTCTTGAATACATGCAGAAAAATAGTGAGAACAGAATTAGGGAATTGATAATACGTTTTCATAATTTTTGTGATAAGCGTAAAGGTATCATCGCACCTGACTCCGTTAAACGCCTGACGACTGCTTATCAAAATTGTTTTAATGTCTATTTTCTGTCACCCCGCACCTACCACTGTCACCCCGCACTTGTTGCGGGGTCTGGGCTTGAAATAATATAAATACATTATAAGTTTTTTAAGTGACTTTTTTATCTTTAAAACCCGGACCCCGCAACAAGTGCGGGGTGACAATAAATTAGTGTCAGTAACAGAGAGCGACATAGGCTGTTGCAAAAAAATATTTTGTTTCAACAAAGCCTTCTTTAGGGTTCGACACAATACCAATAAATAACTTAAGATTTATTGAAATTGGACAACCATTTAAGTCCTCTCATTTGATTTGCGCCAAATACAAGCGGTTGTGTGCTTTCGCCAATTATTGTGTATCTGCCTAATACTTCGTCCCACATTTCGACATCTGCATTGCCAATATCATAATACAATGCATTCAATACAAGTTCGCCTTTGGCAAGTTTTTCCTTAACGATAGGATAGGTTTTCAAATTGGCCAGTTGTAAACTGGCATTCAATTTAGCTGCATTTTCAGAAGTAATGTTACTGCTGAAGCGTGATTTGAGTTCATACAATGTGGAGAGCCATGACGCAACAGACGGATATTTTTTTTGATTTTCAGGACTGAACATATCTCCTGAGATAACTTGTGCGATGGCACCACATTCAGAATGCCCACAGATTATAATTTGTTTAACACCTAGTATACCAACAGAGTATTCAATGGCTGCACCTTCTGCAGGAGTTTCGTCGTCACCAAAGGCGGGAACAATATTCCCAATATTGCGTACAATAAATAATTCACCTGGTCTTGTAGAAGTAATTAAATTGGGATCGATGCGACTATCACAACAGGTAATAAATAGAGTGTGCGGTTGTTGTTTTTTTGCTAGCGATGTAAATAGTGCTTTATGTTTAGGATTTAAGTTATTCTTGAATTTTTCAATTCCATAAATAACTCGATCCATAATGAGTTGCTGATGCTGATCTTTAATGCCTAATATTGATTCCATTTCTAATTCGTTCTTCGTGATAATAGACATAATATCAGGTCTGACAGCGGTTAACATCGTGATGTAGTCTGAATCGGTAACGTATAAAACGGATTTTATTTTTTTAGCTTCGAGTTGTTCGATTAATTTAATCAAGTGGCTCGCGCCAGAAGTATCTAAGGCCTTCAACCGAGTTAAATCAATGATTAAACCGCTAGGTAAACTTGTTGTAGCTAATTTTTTTTCATAGGCATCAATTTTTGCAACCGAAAGAAAGGTGAGAGGGCCTTCTAATGATAATTGCGCCGGACCATGCTGACTCATAGAAAAATAGATATTCACTCGGCCAAGACGCAGCGCTGACAACAATAACGCGGCAATGATACCGAGTTGAATGCCAGACAATAATCCCATAATCACAATCATAAAGAAGGTAATAAGATAGACGACTGCATCTGAGCGCGAACTATGCCAGAGTTGTAAAAATTCGTGTGGCGAACACATCCGTAATGCAATTGTAACGAGAAGACCTGCCAGAACTGCAATAGGGATTTTGCTCATAATGGGCGATAGCAGAAAAACTGTGGCCAATAATATTAGGGAATGAAAAATGGATGACCTTCGAGTTTTAGCACCCGCATGCACATTAAGGGCTGAACGCGCTATAACTGCTGTCACAGGTATGCCGCTAAATAAAGCCGTCATGATGTTTCCTAACCCTTGACCAATAAGCTCTTGGTTAGGATCATGCGGTTTACTTTTAGCTAACTGATCCACTGCACCAGCAGATAATAAAGTTTCTAATGATGCTAAAGCAAATACAACAAATGTAGTTGAGAGCAAATCAAACCACTCAACAGAATCACCAGAAAAGATAGGTAATTTAGGCCAGGGCAAATCAGATGGAATATTTCCAACGAGATCGACGGATAAATGCAAATAATATGCAGCTATCGATGGAATAATAACAGCTAATAAGGGAGAGGGAAGACGCGGCCAGATTTTAGGAAGAAACAGAGTCATTAAAAGTGTGGTCATAGCTAAACAAAATGCAGCAGATTGTGCATGTGAAATAAGATTTTTGACGTGAAGAATAACTCCAAGGATATCACTGTCTACGGGTGCTGGAAGTCCAAGTATGCGAGGGAATTGCCCAATAAGTATAATAGCGCCAATACCCGCAGTAAATCCCATTACAACAGGGACTGGAATAAAACGTATGAGTGTTCCAAAGCCTAGCACACCGGTGAGTAACTGTAATATCCCACAACCTAAACCCACCATAAGCATGCCGCTAAATCCATACTCTTCAACGACAGCCGCAATCAAAACGGCCATCGCAGCCGCAGGCCCGCTAACAGCGAGAGGAACACCGCCAAATAAAGCGCACACGATACCCGCGATAATAGCAGAGATGAGTCCTATCTCCGGTTGCACACCACTCGCTAATGCAATAGCTAATGAGAGTGGAATTGCAACACAGGCAACAGCTGTGCCTGAGATCACATCGTTTAACAGGTAGCGCGTTGAAAACATATTGCGCCATTCGGTGATTAGTCGCTTCATTCCTAAATCTAAGTGTGGGGAGATCATATTTTCATTTTCTCATTTGGTAAACGTAGAGTTAGAGTAAATGGCAATGAAAAGAAATTCAATAGACAAAAACAAGTGCGAGGCTGGAGTACGACGGGCGTTGTTGCAGTCTTTTTTACTT